>JBEBCV010000186.1:0-8730 GCA_041157505.1 Chloroflexota bacterium
CAAAACCTGCGAGTGTGCGCAGGAACGAATCGACAATGAACAATTGCTTGTCGAAGACCAACGCCGCAAAGATGAAGACATTCTTCGTCCATTGGCGCGGACGCATGGTTTTGAATAAGGCTGTTAACATGTCGTTATTTTACCTGTATTTTATGGCGACCAGAAATTCCCGCTCATGACCAGTAAACAAAGCAAGGTGACAGAGTCTTCATAATAATCGTTGTGGGTGGCGTACACCGAGTCGTAAATTTTATTGAGCCATTCCTGTTGCGCGGGGTCGTTCATGGCGGCAACCCCCATGGGGGCGACAAAAAATGTGGTGAAGTAATCACTATCTGGTAATGGTTCGCCGTTCAGTTCATACCCTGCGCGGATCTTCATTGGGTCGCCCTCAGCGCTGACCTCGATCCAATGTGAAATATTCTGCACGATATAACGTGAAAGTTCATCGTTATTAAGCAACGCATCCGTTCCTACCCTCCACGGAACGCGCCCAGCATTGTAGTTGTAGGCACCATCAGTGGGATTCTCCAAGAAATTCGCAGGCGCAGGTGCACTGTCCACGATGAAATCGGGCATCAAACCGGTTTCAGGGCTATGCTCTTCCTGAATGATTGCCATCAAGATCTGGCTTTGAAGAATGACATCATCCCAAATGGGTTCGTTTGCGGCATTGCGAAACGCCCGAAAGTTGACCAGCATAAAGTCTGATGAGCGCGGCGTGAATTGGTTGTACTGCGGCTCGCCCACATTCACCCAATCGCCAAGCATGGGCAAATGGCTTTCTGGTCCAATGGTCGATTCAAGGATGCCTGCGATCATAATCTGCGCTTCGGCTTTGTAATTCACACGCCCATCACTGCCCCATTGCGCATCGGCAAGCAACAGCCCCAAGGCAATGTCTGCATCACCGTCAAAGGCGCTGGTATTGCCTTCTTCAAGCGGCACATTCCAGTCCATCAAACGCGGGTCGATCTCGCTGCGGTGAGCAACTACGAACGTCCACATACCGTCGAAGATGGTTTGCGCTTCAGGGTCATACCCTGCCATGATGGGCACGATCATCATGCCATAGCCCTGACCTTCAGAAACGGTGGTGGAACGTGCAGGTTCATCTTTGCCGAACACCACGCGATACATCATAACGCCATCGGCATTTGTCCCTGCCTCAGCAATGTAGGTCGCTTTCCAGTGATCGTAATAGGCGCGCACATCATTATCAAGTTGATCGCGCGTGCGATGGTTTGGCAAAATGCTACCTGGCGCATAGGTCACATGCTGCGGGAAAGGTCGGTTATACGGCACACGCGTTGGAACAGGCGTAGGCATGGGCGTGGATGTTGCAACAGCAGGTGCAGAAACACAAGCCAGTATAGAAAAGACCAATACCAAAAGAAATTTTCTCATTCCATCTCCGTTCCCTCTTTTATACCCGATTCGGGCGAAACATATCATCACCCGAAGTAAAATAAGAGCATGCCTAAAGTTCGTTTGGATGTTCTACTTGTTGAAAAAGGATTGGCGGACTCGCGCGCCAAAGCCCAAGCATTGATCATGGCAGGACAAGTGCGCGTCGCGGGTCAGGTCGCGCTCAAGCCTGCCACTACAGTTCAGCCTGATGCCACCCTGACAGTGGATATGGGTCCGCGCTTCGTGTCGCGCGGCGGCGAGAAGATCGAAGGTGCGTTGGATACCTTCCAGATCGACGTGACCGGTTTTGTGTGTGCCGATGTGGGTTCATCCACTGGCGGTTTCACTGATTGTCTTCTTCAGCGCGGCGCAACGAAAGTCTACGCCATTGATGTAGGCAAAGGCATTCTGCATTGGAAGTTACGCAACGATCCACGTGTGGTGGTGATGGAAGAGACCAATGCGCGTTTCGTTGAGTCGCTGCCGGAGAAGATCGACTTTGTTTCAGTAGATGCGTCTTTCATTTCGTTGAAAACTTTACTGCCAGTAATTAAAAAATGGTTCTTTCCGCTTTCCTCTTTTGAGAGCAAAGGAAAAAGGAAAGAAGAAAGAACGATCCTTGCTCTAATCAAACCGCAATTTGAAGCAGGCAAAAAAGTAGTTTCACGCGGCGATGGTGTGATCCGTGATCCGGAAATTCATCGGCAGGTGTTGTTGGATGTGCTTACCTTCGCCAAAGCAGAGGGATTCGGTCTGCGCGGACTGGTCAAGTCTTCACTGTTGGGACCAAAAGGGAACGCCGAGTTTTTGGTCTGGCTGGATATGAACCCGAATGAGACTGTGGTGGAAGACTTGGTAAATGGGTGTTTGCCGGTAGACGATGAACCATAAACGGTTGACAATGGAGATTAGGTTTTATAGTCTTTGGAGAAAAAAATGAACTGTCCCAAATGTAATTCTGAATTAAATAAAAAATACTACAAAGGGATGTTCGAGGTGGAGTCTTGCCCAAATTGCCGGGGGATGTGGCTGGATTTCAATGAGTTGGACAAGCTCGAAGATGTGATCTTCGACGAAGATGCACACAAAGGCTCACTCATCCACTTTCAAACGCGGACGGAGTTTCCCTGTCCGCATTGCAGGGCGAAGTTGGATGAGTTTCAATATCGTTTGTATGATTTAAAACTGGATACCTGTACCGAAAACAATCACGGTTTCTGGCTGGATGCAGGCGAAGATGAACGCGTGATGGAAATTATGCAAAAGCGGGCGGGGGATGTTGAGAGAAAGGTCAATGCTGAGGCAGAGTGGAAACAAACCTTAATGAATATGCATGCGTTTCTGACAAAAAAGAAGAAGTAAGGGCGGGGCACGACTCGCCCTTATATGTTATTCGTAAAACTCAGGATGATGCGGGGTTCCATATTTTCTGACAGGCTCCAGGATCTCATCAATGGTCATATCGGCATGGTCCGCTTCAGCGGGATGATAGTGGACATGTACCCGACGAACATTTGGCACAGACCGGACCAGGGCTTCTTCTACACAGCTAGCGATCTGGTCGCCCTCGTACACGGTCAGGGTGCCATCAATACCAATGGTTAGATTCAGCACAATGTGAGGTCCGAAGCGGTGGGCTTGCAATTCCTCCAGTTGAGAAACCCCGTCAATGGTCTTCAGTAAATCTACAATTTGTTGTGCCAGATCACGGCTGGGAATGATCGCCATCAAGTCTGTGGAAGATTCGCGCAGAATAAAAAGCCCGGTGCGAAAGATAAGTACCGCTACGAATGCGCCTGCGAGCGGGTCCACCCATGGCAGTCCACGCTGACCGAGAAAGATACCTACCGTTGCTGCGCTGGCTGAGAACAAGTCATTACGATGGTCATAGGCAAGCGCTGCAACGACCGGGTTTTGGGTTTCATGACCAAGTTTACGAATGTACCAGGTAAGAAAGATCTTCACGAACACGGTTCCAAGCGCAACATACAATGCGAACGGATGCGATGTTGTGAAATCAGCCACGCCATCGACAAAATCCCAAACCTTATCGATTGCATCCCAGAAGACGGCGACCGCGGTTGTCACAACGAACGAACCGATCAACAACGAACCGATACTCTCGAATTGACGATGCCCATAAGGGTGATCACTATCTGCAGGCTTGTTCGCCATACGCACAAAAATGCTGGCAGCAATGTAATAGGCAACATCGGATGTGGAGTTGATGCCTTCTGCCAGGAGTGCCGGGCTATGTCCGAGAATACCAAATGTCGTTTTGACAATGGCAAGCAGGATGTTGGTGCCCAAACCGAGATTGACGGCTTGCAGACTTTTTAGGTCTCGTTCGTGAGTCATTATTGGAATTGTATGGCTTTTTGCCGTTTGCACAACTGACGAATGTCTTAAAGACCTTTCGCCTGCCCGGTGGGTATTTTATTCAAACTTGCGGAAAGGTTAATAAAGGTCAACAATCCAATATAACTGACCGGCACCCACCAAAATCTTGAGTTATGGAAGTTATCAGAAAGCTGAATAACTGCAATACCCCCCCAAATAAGAACATACCCAACAAGAAGCAGGAACCACCCATTCCAATTCACTCTTGAAAGCACATAGACCAGTAACGGCAAGATAAGGACAAAGTCCCAGCTCCAAACGTAGGGTGTAACGAGGACAGTTATGGCAAGAGTCCATAATGCGGCGATCTGAGGTGTGTTGTTTTTCCATAACCGAGTGATGAACCAAAGCATGGAAATCAGGAACGATCCCCAGACGAGATATGCCCAACCACCTATCCAAATTTCCAGCTGTGAAAGGATGGAAGGGTGAGTCCATTCAGGAGTGTTGGATTGCAGGCTGACGATGAAATCGGGAATCCATTTGGGTTCGGCGATGAACAGCGGAAGGGTTAAGGTCAATGCTGCCAGAAATGCTTTAAGACCATAGGACACCAGTCCATTGAATCCGCCTGTGCGAAATTGGTATATGCTAACTCCGAACAAAATAAAGATCCCGATCTGCGGCTTGGTCATTCCAAGTACAAGCAGAAATGCGGAAAGCCAGGGCATTCTTTCGATCCATTTTACGGATAGAAAAAGGCACAAAGCAGAAAGGATCGAGACTTGCCCAAGTGCGAAATGATTAATGGCGGGTGGAAAGAAATAAGCAAGCAATACGCTTGTCAGCAGAACGAGAATTGTTCTTGCCTCAGAGATGGAAAGATATAGCAATGCTGCCAACCCTGCAATGTTAAGCAGGAACCAAATTTGTTGGGCAATGTCGAAACTAAAAAATCCAAGAACTGAAAAAAAGCCAACGGCCGTTGGCATCCAAAGCGCGGGCAGATCAGGGTGAAGGGATGATGTGTTATATGGGCTTTCACCCTGCACCAATAGATGGACTGGTGCCCAAAGGTTGTTATAGAAATCCGTTTGTGACTGGGAGATCGGTTGGAACGAAAAGAACATGGCAATCACTGCCAATGTCAAAAGCAGGATCTGAAATAAGCGTTGACGTTCTGGCGGTATGGGTTGCATGCTTTATTCTGGATCGGACATACCTTGCCGCCACGTCACAATGGCAGATGTTGCCAGGAACCATAATGGCACCCACCAGAAATAATGGTTATGACTTTCTTCAAGCCCTTGAATGCGAGCCATCAGAAACCAGGCAATTCCGTATGAAACAGCCATGAATACCTTCCACCGTCTCCTTGCGGGCAGGAAGGTATGGAGCCATAGCGGCAGAAGGGTCACAAAGTCCCAGCTGCCAATATAGGGGGAGATAAGAAGCGCGAGTCCCAAATTCCAGAATGTTGCTGAAACCGTATCCAACCGCTTCCAAAGGAATATGGACAACAAAACCGTCAATACAATAGAAATTCCCCATAAGACCATGCCGAAAGAACCAAAGGTGTAAACAAAAAATTTCTGCAAGGTTGGGAATGCCCATGGCGCGTTAGAGGTCATACTTTGAATGGCGTCGGGTATCCAATTGGGATAGGCGATGAACAATGGAAGGCACAAGACCAGGCATGCAGCAAAGACACGACCCCAAAAAACGAACACACTTTTTATGCCCGAACGTTGAAAATAAAAGAGGCTCAACCCCAGCATGGGCAGGGTCATCAAGTGCAATTTGGATAAACCCAATGCAAGCAGGAATGCGCCCAGCCAATGTTTTTCTTTCAGGATGAGGAAAAGCGCCATCACAACACTCAACGTGGTCGTGATGGAGAACTGACCAAGCAATAGATGATAAATAGTGGATGGAAAACCGAAAGCAAAGATGGACACGAGGAACAGATTGGCGACCGATCTATTACTCTGTCGTACCAGCAAAATCACAAGCGCTATTTCAACCAGGCTGAACAAGAACCAGGATCGCAGGGCGACTTCTTCGCTCAACCATCCAAGTGGAGCAAAGAAACCAATGGACATGGGCAGCCAGGCTGCGGGCAAAACTGGATTCAAACTGGCAGTATCGTATGGGCTTTTTCCCTGTATGAGTAAATATACTGGCCCCCATAATTCGTTATAAAGGTCTTTGCGCGGCGGCAATAGGTTCCAATAAATAGCAGCCACTCCGGCAACAAAAGCTGACAAAATGATGCCGGCCATGACATGCTGGAAAGTCTCAATGGCTTTGGGAGAAAGTTTGATATCTTTTTTCCGCAGTTCTTGAAGCATACAATATTCCCTGTTCGCCAATCATACACTGGGTTGCCAGAATCGAGTCGCCCCTTCGGTTCACGAAAGGGCGACTGTTTATTTATTGATTGCTTCTTCGAATAAAGAACTTGGTGATCTCTTCCGCAACGGCAGGCATGAGCGCCAGCCCTACCACAAGAGCCCATTCGCGCAAACTCAAGAAATGGGTGTTGAAGATGGGTTGAAGGAATGGAACTGCACAGACCAACAAAAGAAGAGTCATGGAAATACCCACGGCATACTGCATGTATTTGTTCGAGAAGATGCCAATCGTGAAGATCGAAGCCCGCTCCGAACGGACGGTATAGGCACGGAACAATTCCGCCATTGAGAGAGTAACGAATGCCATGGTCTCAGCAGTTTGAACATCCACGCCGCGCCAGTCATGCGCGAGGACAAAGGACAATACGTTCGTGCCAGAGGGGATGACTGCTCCCGCTTCAAGATGCCACACCAAGCCCATAACGAAGGCTCCCAGGACTGCACCCGTCTGCATGATGGTTTGCACAATGATGCCAATGCCCATCGAGCGATTGACGATCGGCTCAGACTTGGCACGCGGCTTCTGATCCATGATATCGGGGTCGCCCTTTTCCATGGCAAGCGCAAGCGCGGGAGCGCCATCGGTGATGAGGTTGAGCCACAACAACTGAATAGCGGTCAACGGCGCAGGCAGACCTGCAAGAGTCGCAAGGAAGATGATCATGATCTCTGCCACATTCGAAGACAAGAGGAAGAACACGAACTTGCGAATGTTCGAGTAGATGATACGTCCCTGCTCAACAGCAGAGACGATGCTGGCATAGTTGTCATCGGTCAACACCATATCGGCAGTGCCTTTGGCAACATCTGTGCCAGTAATACCCATTGCCACACCAATGTCTGCACGTTTAATGGCGGGTGCATCGTTGACACCGTCACCGGTCATGGCAACGACTTCGTCGTTGGCTTGCAGCGCGTCCACGATGCGCATTTTATGTTCAGGGGAGACGCGGGCAAAAACGTCGGTATCTTCGATGATGTTCTTGAGCTGGGCATCATCGATCTTGTCCAGTTCGGCTCCGGTCATGACACCTTTGCCGGGGCGCAGCAACCCGATGGACTCGGCGATCGCCTTGGCTGTGTTCGGGAAGTCACCCGTGATCATCACGGTGCGGATGCCCGCGTGGCGCGCCTTTTCAAGCGCGGGTTTCACTTCGGTGCGCGGCGGGTCGATCATGCCCATCAAACCAACAAAGACAAGATCTTTCTCCAAGTCTTCGGTTTTGACTTCTTCAATATTATTGGGTACATCCTTTTCCAAACGATACGCAAATCCAAGCACACGCAGGGCGTCTTTGGTCATGGCATCGTTGGCTGCAAGGATCTTGTTGCGCATGACATCGGTCAGGTCTCGCGGCTGATCGTCCATACCTTGATACTTCGAGCAGAGGGTCAACACGATATCGGGCGCGCCTTTAACGGCGATGACATCCCAATCTTTGTGTGATTCATTGGTGAACGGTGAAGGGTCGTTGGGGTTAGGCTTGGTCACATCGTGGATGGTGATCATGCGTTTGCGTTCTGAGTCGAAGGGCACTTCGTTCTCACGCGGATAGGCTTCATCGATCTCAACATGAATGGCTCCAGCTTTCGCGGCAGCCACCAGTAAAGCACCTTCGGTTGGGTCACCTACAATGCGATAGGTCTTTTGTGAGTCAGATTCGCCTGTAATCTCGATCTCTGAGTCGTTGTTCAAAACACCAAGCCAAAGTGTGGAAAGGATCGCAGGATATTGCTTTGCATCCACAACCTTGCCATCCACTTGAAAATCACCTTTCGGTGTGTATCCGGTTCCTGAAACGCTGACAAACTGCCCGTCTGCCCAGAGGCGTGTGACCGTCATCTCATTTTGGGTGAGTGTCCCGGTCTTATCCGAACAGATGGTGGTGGCAGAACCGAGCGTCTCCACCGAAGAAAGTTTGCGAATGAGTGCGTGGCGTTGGATCATTTCGCGCATGCCAAGTGCCAGTGAAATGGTCACCACGGCGGGCAGACCTTCGGGCACGGCAGCGATCGCAAGGCTGATGGCGATGATGAAGACCTCTGTGATCTCGCCTGCAAATTCTTTAAAGTATTCGATGGGAGCGGAGAATAATTCACCAATGGCAGTGTAGTTGATGAGCGCGACGATGAAGACCACTGCCACAAGGATCAACGAACCAATGCTCAATGATTTACCAAGCTGGTCGAGACGGCGCTGTAGCGGTGTCTCTTCTGACTCTACACTTTGCAACATCGTAGCAATGAGACCAAGCTGGGTGTTCATGCCCGTGCTGGTCACCACGCCGCGTCCACGTCCATACGAAACGACAGTACCCATGAACGCCGTATTCTTACGGTCGCCAAGGGGAACATTTTTTTCAAGCACAGTTGCAGCGTTCTTTTGCACAGGAAGCGACTCGCCTGTAAGTGAGGCTTCTTCCACGCGCAAATTCACGGCTTCAAGCAAACGCAGATCGGCAGGGATAAAATTTCCCGCTTCAAGAAAAACAATATCGCCCGGCACAAGGTTATAAGCCGGCACCAATTTACGCGAACCATCACGCAACACTTGGGCTTCAGGTGC
>JBEBCV010000187.1:0-30459 GCA_041157505.1 Chloroflexota bacterium
GCCGGCATGCACGACCCCGTCTCTGCCATCGTCTTCGGTCAATCCTTCAATGTGGATTACACCGTAGTGGGTGGCAAGTTCGTGGTGAAGGAAGGTCAACTCGTGACGGTAGACCAAAACAAGTTGATCGAGAAACATAATAAGGCTGCCAAACGCTTATTGGCAGGATAGAGAAATGGTTCTATGGATCTGATAATTTCTTCACTCGGAATGCTTTCCCGCGGAATCCCCGGATTGGTCCTTGCAGGAGCGTCGATGATCTTGATGCTGCTTGCACTCATCCGCAAAGACGCGGGCTGGATGCTTCTTGCGGCGTTGTTTGCCCTCCCATCAACATACATCTTTGGGGCATGGTCGGGTTTGCTTCTGGTCGTCCGCTTGATGCCGCTTTTTCTTCTTGGCTCCGCCTTCGCTCTAAATAATGAGGAAATGATATTTGGCTGGGCATTATCTTTGCCTGTGCTTTTTTACCTGATCTATTTTTTGGTCAATTTGGTCGCTACTGGTTTCACTGGCGTGTGATGTTCAAGCGAAATGTTGATCCCAATTATTTTCTGGGTATCTTTCCCTTTATCGTTGGTGGTTTCGATCATCGGTATATTGAAAAATAGATTCTGGCTAGTGCTTATTGGTGCTGTGTTGTTCCTGCCAATTTCATACTACTTGAATGGTTCGCCAACCCTGCATGGACTTGCCATTTTGCTTCCGCTATTCCAGGTCGGGTCGGCGGCGGCAGTACGGGAAGGGAACACACGATGGGCGTGGATCTTGCTCGTCCCGGCTTTTCTGATGGTGATATGGTTCGCCTCCATCGTTTTGTATTATCAAACTCTTTGAGCTGCTGAAATCTACACGGAGTATTTATGACATCTTCCACCAAACTCACCACTGCACTTGTCGATGTAGCCATGGGACGTGCTCATGCCGACCTTGTTGTCAAAGGCGGGCGATGGGTGAGCGTGCAGTCAGGTGAGATCGTTCCGAACATCGATATTGCGGTTGTGCAAGGGCATATTGCCTTTGTCGGGCGGGATGTCAGCCATACCATTGGTAAGAAGACCAAGGTCATCGAAGCGAAGGGACGCTATCTCGTACCCGGTTTGTTGGATGCGCATATGCACGTTGAGTCTGGCATGGTCACAGTGACGGAATTTGTCCGTGCGGTGGCAGTGCGCGGCACGACCGGCATGTTCATTGACCCGCATGAGATCGCGAATGTTTTTGGACTCAAAGGCGTGAAGTTGATGGTGGATGAAGCCCAGAAACAACCCATTCATGTTTGGGTGCAGATGCCTTCTTGTGTTCCCTCTGCTCCGGGATTGGAAACCCCCGGCTCTTCAATTGGACCGAAAGAGGTTGCCGAAGCGATGACTTGGAAAGGCATCATCGGCTTGGGTGAAATGATGAACTTCCCCGGCGTTTTCATGAGCGATAAGAAGATGCTCGATGAAATGTCCGCAACGCATGCGGCGGGTAAGACCATCGGCGGACATTACGCTTCGCCCGATCTGGGATTGCCCTTTCACGGCTATGTGGCAGGCGGCGCCGAAGACGACCATGAAGGCACCCGCATGGACGATGCCATTGCGCGCGTCCGACAGGGGATGAAGGCAATGCTGCGGTATGGATCTGCGTGGCATGATGTGGCAGCGCAGGTCAAAGCGATCACCGAAAAGAAATTGGATTCCCGTCGCTTCTTGCTTTGCACAGATGACTCGCATGCTGAAACATTGACCACCGAGGGTCACATGGACCGTGTCTTGAGGCATGCCATCAGTGAAGGCTTGAACCCGATGACGGCGATCCAAATGATGACCATTAACACTGCGGAGCACTTTGGCTTAACCAAAGAGATGGGCATGATCGCTCCGGGCAGATGGGCGGATATTTTATTAGTGGAAGACTTGATGAACTTCAAAGCGGATCTGGTCATTGCCAAGGGACAGGTGATTGCCGAGAAAGGCGAATGGCAGGTCAAGTTGCCGGTGGTGAAATACCCCAAGTGGGTCACCAACTCCATTCATCTGAAGCGAAAGCTCACGGCGACAGATTTTGTCCTTCGGACAAGAGCCGCTCACGGGTCCGAGGTGGAGGCGCATGTGATTGGCGTCATCGAAAATCAGGCGCCTACTCGTCATCTGCGGATGAAGGTCAAAGCCGAGAATGGGGAAGTCAAAGCGGATATCAAACGCGATTTGGCAAAGATCGCCTTGGTGGAACGTCACCGTGCCACAGGCAAGGTAACGGTTGGCTTGGTGAGTGGATTTGAATTTACGCGCAAGTGTGCCATTGGTTCGACGGTGGCGCATGATAGCCATCATATGATCGTGGTGGGAAATGATGATGAAAGCATGGCAATTGCCGCGAATGAATTGGCAAAGAGCGGCGGCGGTCAGATCGTTGTGATGGATGGCAAGGTTATTGGACAGGTCGAATTCCCGATCGCGGGCTTGATGTCGAATGAACGTGCCGACGTTGTGGCGAAGAAAGCTGCGACCGTGCTTGAAGGTTTCAAGATGTGCGGCAGTGAATTGAATAATCCGAACATGCAATTGAGCTTGATGGCGTTAGTGGTTATTCCTGAACTCAGAATTTCTGATAAGGGTCTGGTTGATGTGACCCAATTCGATTTCATCCCTGTGTTGGAAGACTAAGAGAGAGTAGATATGGCTAATTTCCCTTTTCAACGATTACAAACCGACCTGGCAGCGCTGATCAATAAAACGCCTGCGGGTCAACGGTTGCCTTCCGAGCCGGAACTCGCAAAACAACTTGGTGTATCTCGGGCAACATTGCGCGAAGCGATGCGTTCCTTTGAAACCCAGGGATTGATCCGGCGCAGGCAGGGGTCAGGAACTTTTGTGGTTGGGAAGGTGGAGGCACTCGACAGCGGTCTTGAATTGCTCGAAAGCCTTGAGACCATTGCAAAGCGCATGGGGCTTGAAGTTTCCGTCAGTGACTTAAGCATTGGAACGGTTTCTGCGGATGCTGAACTTGCCACTTGCTTGAATGTAACTGCCGGAACAAAACTTACCCGTGTTCGCCGTGTCATTCGTGCAGATAGCCGCCCGGTGGCGTACCTTGTGGATACTTTGCCCGAAGATGTGTTGCATGCTAAAGATGTCCCTTCGGATTTCCACGGCTCTGTTCTGGACTTTTTGCTGAGTCGCGGTGATCCGTTGACTACCTCACGCGCAAACGTGAGTGCCATTGGCGCAACCGCTGATGTTGCCAAACCTTTGGAGATCCAACGTGGCGATGTCTTATTGCATTTCAAAGCTCAGCTCTTCAACTCTGATGCCAAGATCGTGGATTATTCATTGAGCTATTTCATCCCCGGGTACTTCCATTTCCATATTGTGAGACGAGTGGGAAGTTCTTAATTCCTACAACGTGTTCAATAAACTAAAGAATTATGGCGGGTTGTAACCCCGCCTTACTTTCGAACAGGAGAAAAAAATGACAGATACAACAAAAGAAATTCAAAAACGAGTGCAGTCTTCTCGTGAAGATATTATCGAATTCATGCGCGATATTGTTGCCATTCCTTCAATGGACTCAAAGATCGGAGAAGTGGGTGAGCGCATTCAAGCAGAAATGAAGAAGTTGGGCTTTGAAGAAGTCCGCTTTGACAAGATGGGCAATACGGTTGGTCGTATTGGTAACGGCAAGCGGGTCATGGTCTATGACTCACATATCGACACGGTGGGAATTGGCGACCCTTCTTCCTGGCAATGGGACCCGTTCAAAGGCAAGGTCGAAGACGGTATTTTGTACGCTCGCGGTGCTTGTGATGAAAAAGGATCCACCCCTGGCATGATCTACGGGCTTGCCATTGCGCGTGACCTTGGTCTACTCGATGGATGGACCGTCTATTATTTTGGCAATATGGAAGAATGGTGCGACGGTATCGCTCCCAATACCTTTGTTGAAGTGGACCCCGGTGTCAAGCCTGATTTTGTCGTCATCGGCGAACCGACCAAGATGATGGTCTATCGTGGACACAAAGGCCGTTTGGAGATGAAGGTGACAGCCAAAGGTAAGTCTGCACATGCGGCATCCAACCATCTTGGTGACAATGCCATCTATAAACTTCTGCCGGTCATTGCAGGTATCCGTGACTTGGAACCGAAGTTGGGCGATCATGAATTTCTTGGTCACGGCAAGATCACGGTCAGTGATATGCATGTGAAGACGCCATCCATCAACGCTGTCCCAGATGAAGCGGTGATCTTTATCGACCGCCGCATGACCTTTGGTGAAACCAAAGAACAGGTCAAGAAGCAAGTCGAAGATCTGATCCCTGCAGAATTCAAAGACACGGTCAAACTTGAAGAATTGTTCTACGATGAGCCTTCTTATACAGGCTTCGTCTTCCCCGTGGACAAATACTTCCCGGCATGGGCGTACGAGGAAAATCATCCGTTGGTGCAAGCTGGTCAGGATGCACGCACACGCATCGGTTTACCTGAAGCTAAATCCAGCAAATGGAACTTTTCCACGAATGGTATTTACTGGGCGGGTAAAGCGGGTATTCCCTCCATTGGCTTTGGACCCGGTGATGAAGAGACGGCTCACACGGTCAACGATTCGGTTTCGCTGGAAGACATGGTCAAGGCGACCGAGTTTTATGCGATCCTCCCGAGCTTGATCAAGTAATTAATTTACAGCTATGAAGATTTTAGAGGTAAGACGTCACTCCATTCGCCATTCTGGCGGCGACCATCTGAGTCAAGCTGGTGTTGCACTGGCACGCAAAGTTGGGCAGAGTATCGGGCCCTTTGATTTTGTAGCAACGTCCTCTTTGCCGCGTGCTTTCGAAACCGCCGTTGCCATGGGATTTGCAGTCACTGAGCAAAATCCGTTAATGAATACATATGGCGGCGCAGTTGAGCGGGAAGCTCCCTGGCCTATGCCGTTCTTCCATTATTCAGAGATCGTCAAGCAGGAAGGGGCTGCTTCAAAATATGCTCATGAATTAATGGATTACTACACAGGCGTTCTCAACCAGATTCCACAAGGTGGTTCTGCCTTGGTGGTAAATCATGGCGGCGTTGTGGAGTTAGGTGTGGTGGCTTGCTTGCCTACTGTAGATTTTTCGGCATGGGGCGACTCGGTCGAGTATTGTGAAGGCGCCCGCCTCTTTTGGGACGATGGGCAATTCATGCGCGGCGAAGTGCTGCGCGTTAAAAAATAAAAAAATAAGTCTAAAGACAAGGAGACTAAAGTATGCAAACGAATTTTCGCGGTCGTGATTTTATCGGCGACCTCGACTTCTCCAAAGAAGAAGTCGAAACTGTTTTAGATGTGGCGTGGGACCTGAAACGAAAACGCGCATTGGGTGAGTCTCATGCGCTGTTACGCGACAAGACCCTTGCGATGTTGTTCTTCTTCACCTCCACCCGTACCCGTGGATCGTTCGAAGCAGGTATGGCACAGTTGGGTGGTCACGCCGCTTTCATCGATAGCGAAACCACTCAGATCTCGCACGGCGACACTGCCAAGGAGATCGGTGAGATCTTCGGTCGTTATTTCGATGGCATTGCCATTCGCCAATGTGACTGGAACTTTGGCAACAAGTACATTAATGAAGTTGCACAAGCCAGCCGCACACCGATCCTCAATATGCAATGCGACGTGTATCATCCCTTCCAGTGTCTCGCCGACTTGATGACCATTCAGGAAAAGAAGGGCCGCGACCTCAAGAAGAAGAAGGTTGTGGTTTCGTGGGCGTATGCCGCTTCTTATTCCAAGCCCATCTCTGTGCCGCAGTCTCTCATCCTTCAGATGACCCGCTTTGGCTGCGATGTGGTGTTGGCGCATCCACCAGAGTTCAAGCTCATGCCTGAAATTATGCAGCAGGCAAAAGACAATGCCAAGAAGTACGGTGTCGGTTTCGATGTGACTGACAATATGGATGAAGCTTTCAAGGATGCGGATGTGGTTTATCCCAAGAGTTGGGGTCCCATGCTTACCACCACTGGCAAGGAAGAAGGCAAGGCACTGATCGACAAATACAAGGATTGGATCACTGACGAACGCCGTATGAAGTTGACCAAAGACGACTCCATTTACATGCACTGTCTGCCCGCTGACCGCGGTTTGGAAGTGACCGATGGCGTGATCGATGGTCCACACTCGGTCGTGTATGACGAAGCTGAAAACCGCTTACATGCTCAGAAAGCGGTCATGGCTCTGACCATGTCTTAATTGAATTGTAGGGGCGGGGACTCATGCCACAACGTGAGGTTACCCCGCCCCTGTGCATATTTTTACAAGGAGACTTTATAAATGACGAAACTTGCTGTCGTCGCTGTGGGCGGCAATGCATTGATCAAGGATGATAAACACGTTACTGTCGAAGATCAGGAAACCGCTCTTCGTGAAACTTCTGTTCATCTTGCAGATATGATCGAGGCTGGCTGGAATCTTGCCATCGGTCATGGAAATGGACCTCAAGTCGGGTTCATTTTGCGCCGTTCTGAAATTGCTGCCAAGGAAGGCATGCATGAAGTTCCGCTCGATGTCTGTGGCGCAGATTCACAAGGTGCCATTGGCTATGAATTTCAACAGGCGCTTCGAAACGAATTTTTCAAACGAAAGATAAACCGCAAAGCTGCAACCGTCATCACCCAAATGCTGGTGGATAAAGATGACGCTGCATTCAAGAAACCGACCAAGCCCATTGGTTCTTTTATGGATGAAGCCGAAGCCAAACGCCGTGAAAAGGAAATGGGTTGGTCTGTGGTTGAAGATGCCGGGCGCGGATGGCGGCGGGTAGTTGCCTCTCCCATGCCGAAACAGATCATTGAATTTGATGCGGTGAAGACCCTGCTTGATGCTGGTCAGATCGTTATCACAGTCGGCGGCGGTGGAATTCCCGTCATAGACCGCGGCGATGGAGAACTAATTGGTACTGCAGCAGTCATCGATAAAGATTTCGCTTCATCTCTTCTGGCGCAGGCACTTAAAGCAGATCTATTCTTGATCGCAACTGCCGTTGAAAAGGTTGCCATCAATTTTGGTAAGCCAGAACAGAAATGGCTTGATAAAATGACGGTCGCTGAAGCCAAAGCCTACCTGGCAGAAGGCTCTCATTTTGCAAAGGGCTCCATGGCTCCCAAGATCCAGGCTGCCATTTGGTATCTTGAAAATGGCGGAAAACAGGCGCTCATCACCAACCCTGAAAGCATTGGGCGCGCCTTGAGAGGCGAAACTGGAACGTGGATCGTTCCGTGACCTAAATGAAGAATCTAACAGACCGTTTGAATAACATCACATTTACACCGCGCAGTACGGTTTGGTTCTTGCTGTTCATAGCCGCGCTGACCTATACACTTTTTTTCTGGCAGCGCGGCTTTTACTGGGATGAATTCCCGTGGGCATGGATCTACTATCGGCTGGGTCCTGCCATGCTTACCAAAACCTTTACCACCAGCCGTCCATTCTGGGGGATGATTTATCAACTGACCATGCCTGTCATCGGTCCCAACCCGTGGATATGGCAATTACTCGCCATCGTCTTACGATGGGTGACAGCCGTCCTCCTTTGGAAAATTTTACGCGCACTTTATCCTGAACATCCCAAACCTGCCTTATGGGCAAGTTTGTTCTTCCTTGTGTTTCCCGGCATGGGGCAGCAGTATATCGCCTTCATGTACAGCCATTTTTATATTGTGCTTTCTGCATTGTTGCTTTCCATGTATCTTGCGATTCGCGCCATTCAAGATGAAAACCGACGCTGGCTTTACTTTGCAATATCTTATGTGCTGGCTTTCGTTAATTTCCTAACGATGGAGTATTTTTACTTCATCGAATTTGGGCTGCTCATTGTTTTTTATCAACTCTTGATGGGTGATTTCAAAGCACGTGCTAAAAAAGCACTTCTCTATTTCTTGCCCTATCTTGCCATCTTCTTGGGCATCACTGTTTGGCGCACTTTCTTCTTTGAATTTCAAAATGCAAGTTATCAATTCGTTTTGCTCGATAAATTGAGAGCGGATCTTTTCACTGGAATCCTTTACTTCCTGAATCAAATCCTGATCAGTTTCTGGCGGACCGTATTTGAAGCCTGGCTCTTGCCATTCCTCACCATTGGCACCACTGGATTTGGACCGCTCACTCTAGCTTTGATGCTGGTCCTGTTATTCTCAAGCATTCTCCTTACTGGAGTTTATCTCTTCGCTTTCAAAGCGGATGACTCAAACGGTATGGATTTTGCTAAACGTGCTGGTTTGGTGGGCTTGGCGTTATGGGGCTTGTCTGGCGGTTCGGTGTGGATGATCGGCAATTTGCCGCAATTCAATTTCTCGCTTGACCGCTTCATGCTGCCTTTTATGCTTGGCTCCAGCATATTGTTGGCAAGTCTCATCGCATTGATAAAGAGTCAGCGCTGGCAAATGATCCTTGTTGCGCTGCTTATTGGCTTTGCAGGGAGCAGACATTTCCGTTTGGAAGAGATCTATCGCAGCGATTGGTTGACACAGCAGGAATTGTTTACACAAATGAATGAGCGGATTCCCGGCTTGAAAAAAGGAACCATCATCCTTGCTAATGACATTCCGGTGACATATTACTCTGACAATTCGCTGACTGGCCCGTTAAACTGGATTTACAGTCCGCCGGGTGAGATGAATGTGATTTTGTACTTTGCATCCATTCGTGTGGGCAAGACCTTGCCAAGTGTTGAGCCGGGTCAACCGCATCAGTTGTATTACATCGGTCCCACTTTTTATGGCAATACCGATAACATCCTTGTGGTGAATTTTGAACCGCCTGGTTGTTTCCGTGTGATCGACCCGGAAGTGGAGGTGGATAATCGTTTGTTGCCGCCTGCGGTGCGCGATGTGGCACAGGTTTCAAATCAGAGTGTGATCCTTTTCGAGAAACAGAGCCAGTTACCGGGTCAGTTTTACGGAGGCGCATCAGAGGCGGATTGGTGTCAATATTTTGAGCAGGCTGAATTGGCGCGTCAACAAGGAGATTGGGAAACTGTCACCCGTTTGGGCGATGCAGCATTCTCATTGAGCGATTATCCTAACGACCCGCTGGAACGCTTTGTTTATATTGAAGGGTATGCTCATCAAGGCGATTGGAAAAAGGCGGTAGAATTGTCGAAAGAAACCTACAAGATATCGAAAAATTATGTAGGTCCTTTATTGTGCAGGTTGTGGGGGCGTATTGGTCGAGAGACAGAATCTTCTCCAGAACAGGTTTCTGCGCTGGGTTTGGTTCAAAGTGAGTTTAGGTGCTTACCTTAAAAATACGTTGTTACTTTCTTCACGAATAAATTGCTTGGTAAAATTGTTTAGACAACTGAAAGGAGGTTCGAAAGAAATTTCCACTCTTGACGGTAGTCGAACCAATATATTTCAAAAAGGAGAAGAAGTATGCGTAATTTATTTGCCCGCCTCGCCGTTTTGGCGTTGGCACTGATGCTCGTTCTGTCTGCCTGCGGTGGACAGCCCGCTGCAACTGAAGAGGCGCCTGCCGCCACTGAAGCTGCCCCTGCTGCGACCGAAGAGGCACCTGCTGCCACCGAAGCCGCCTCCGCGGAACCTTTTGTGTTTGGTATGCTGCTCGTTGGTCCTTACAACGACAATGGTTGGAGCCAGGCTCACTATGAAGCCGGTAAGTATGTAGAAGAAAAACTTGGCGCCACCATGCTCTATTTGGACAAGGTGAACCCTGCTGACCGCCCCGGCACAACCCCCGACCAGCTTGCTGAAGAATTGGTTGCTCAGGGCGCTTCCCTCATCATCTTCAACTCTGATGATATGAAGGATGCTTCCACCACATTCGCCAAAGCAAACCCTGATGTGTTCGTCATCATGGCATCTGGCGATCAGGTTTGGGAAGATGGCAAGGCATTTGAAGCGATGCCCAACCTCATGAACATCATGGGACGCATGGAATACGGCAAGATGATGGCTGGATGCGCTGCTGCTCTTGGTTCTGAAACCGGTAAGATCGGTTACCTTGGACCCTTGATCAATGACGAGACTCGCCGCCTCGCCGCCTCTGCCTACCTTGGTGCGAAATACTGCTATGAGAAGGCTGGTAATGATCCTGCATCCCTCGAATTCAAAGTTACATGGATCGGCTTCTGGTTCAACATCCCTGGTGTGACCCTCGATCCTGTTCAGGTCTCCAACGATTTCTACACCACTGATTACGATGTCGTGATCTCTGGTATCGATAATCCTGTCAACCTCGGTGAAGCCGCGAAACTCAAGGCTGAAGGCAAGAATGTCGCGGGCGTTGCCTATGACTATGTTGCTGCTTGTGAAGCTGCGCCGGATGTGTGTCTGGGTGTTCCGTACTTCAACTGGGGTCCGGAATATGTGAAGGCGATCGCTTCTGCTGCGGATGGTTCATGGCAGTCTCAGTTCCTCTGGGTTGGACCAGACTGGGCTGACATCAACAATCCCGACACATCCACAGTTGGTTTCGAACAGGGACCAGCACTGGCTGAAGATGATGCCGCTGTGTTGGATGAATTCATTGCCGAGCTCGCGGGTGGACTCAACCTTTGGACGGGTCCGATCAACCTGCAAGATGGAACTGCCTACCTCGCCGACGGCGAAGTTGCAACTGACCAGCAAATTTGGTATCTGCCGCAACTTCTCGAAGGTATGGAAGGCTTGAGCGCAGCAGAATAATGTAATTCCCTTTGTAGGGGCGCGGTTATCGCGCCCCTACATTTTATATAACCCATCATGGAGGATCCGCACCACCATGAAAGTCGAACTGAAGAACATTCATAAGCACTTTGGCAAGACACATGCCAATAAAGGCATCAATCTAACCATCCCTTCAGGCACAATTCAAGGTATTTTGGGGGAGAATGGTGCAGGGAAAAGCACCCTAATGAAGATCCTTTCGGGCTTCATTCAAGCTGACCCCGGCAGTGAAGTTTTGTTGGATGGCAAACCTGTTTTTATGGATTCTCCCGCCAGCGCCATTAAGTATGGTGTGGGAATGCTGCATCAGGACCCATTGGACTTCCCGCCCATGAAGATCCTGGATAATTTTTTGCTTGGTATTCCAGGTTCATTTTTCCCGAACAGAAAAGAAGCCATACAGGATTTTAACCTGCTGGCAAAAGAGTATGGTTTTGCATTCGACCCTGAGAATTACGTAGACTCTCTAACGGTTGGTGAACGCCAGCAGTTGGAGATCATGCGTTTGTTATTCCTTGGCGCGCGTATCTTTATTTTGGATGAACCGACGACCGGTATCAGCGCGAGCCAAAAGGAAAAATTATTTGCCACTCTCAAAAAATTCCCCGAACAAGCAATGACGGTTATCTTCGTCTCGCACAAGTTGGAAGATGTTGAAAATCTGTGCGACCAGGTGGCTGTTCTACGCGGTGGGGAATTGGTGGGAGAAATGAAACCGCCTTATAGCACACCGAAATTGGTGGAGATGATGTTTGGTAAGGTGGTGACATTAGGCGATCGTCAGCCTGCAAAGACCGGCGACTCGGTGTTATCCCTTCATAACGTTGCTCTTGAAGACACCCGCCTTAAGATCAAAGATATCAACCTCGACTTGCGCGCCGGCGAAGTGATCGGACTCGCCGGTTTGGAAGGCTCCGGACAAGGCATGTTCATGCGGGCTTGTGCGGGCCTTGTACGCCCTGTGGGTGGGAAAGTCATGCTCAAGGGAAAGGATTTGACAGGCAAGTCGTATCATGTGTTCAAACGTGAAGGTGTCAATTTCCTTCCCGCTGCAAGATTGGAAGAAGGGTTGGTTCCCGGTTTGAGTTTGACCGACCATTTTGTTCTTGCGGAAGAGCCGAAAGGAATTTTTATCGACCGTGCCTATGGACAAAAACTTGCAGATGATCGCATCAAGTCTTTCAATATTCGCGGTACACCCAACAGCACAGTTGAGTCGCTTTCGGGCGGCAATCAACAGCGGGCCGAGTTGGCGCTTCTGCAAACTCCGCTTTCGCTCATTTTGTTAGAGCACCCTACCCGCGGCTTGGATATTGAATCGGTCATCTATATTTGGAGCAAACTCAAAGACCGCTGCAAACAGGACGGCGCAGCGATCATCTTCATTTCATCTGATTTGGAGGAAGTCTTGCAATATAGCGACCGCCTTTTGGTATTTTTCAGCGGCAAGGTTTCAGAACCGATCGATGCGGCGACGACCAGCGCGGAACAATTGGGACAATTGATCGGCGGCAAGGGTTGGCCTCAAAAAGGAGGCTCTCATGCTTAAGACAAAAGCTGGTGGATTTGTCTTTCAATTGGTCGCTTTCCTGCTGGCAATGGGATTTGTATCGTTGATCCTTCTTGCAGTGGGTGCTTCACCCATGGAAGCTTATAAGAACATGTTGACCGGCTCTGTCGGTTCGATGCGTAAATTTGCCGAAGTGTTGGTTTCCTTCGTCCCGATGTTATTGGTGACGGCGGGCTTGCTTATTACATTCTCGGCGGGGCTTTGGAATATTGGTGTGGAAGGACAGATCGTGTTGGGCGCTATTGGTTCGGTTTGGGTGCTGCGTCAGTTCGTGGATAGCACATTGTCACCCGCGCTCATTATTGCTCTTTCCATAGTAGGTGGGATGGTTGCAGGCGCCTTGTGGGCATCTCTTGCGGGTGCGTTGAAAACTTTTGGTGGTGTCAACGAGATCTTTGGCGGCTTGGGCTTGAACTTCGTCTCCACCGCGCTGACGTTGTACCTTATCTTCGGTCCGTGGAAGCGTGAAGGGGTGGCGTCCATGAGCGGAACAGAACCTTTCCCAGATGCTTTTTCTCTACCACAATTGCCAGACCTACGCATTAGTCCATATGCTTTGGTGATCGCTTTGGTCGCCATTGTCATTGTGTATTTCATCTTGCAAGGTACTTATTTCGGCTTGAAGATCAAAGCTGTGGGCAAGAACATCCGCGCCGCGTATTTGCTTGGCATCCCAACCTGGCAGTATTCCCTGTATTCCTTCCTCATTTGTGGAGCATTGGCGGGTGTTGCAGGCGCTTTGCAGGTGACAGCGGTGTATCACCGTCTCATCCCATCCATTTCCAGCGGATATGGTTATCTGGGGTTGATGGTGGCGATGCTTGTCAACTATCAAGCGATCTGGGCAGTGCCAGTGGCGTTGTTCTTTGCTGCATTGAACATTGGCAGCATTCAATTGCCCATCGTTATGAAATTAGATTCATCCCTTTCGGGTGTGTTACAAGGTGTGTTGGTGTTGTTCGTTCTGCTCACCGAAGGCGTTCGTCAAAAATTCGTGAAGAAGGCGTGAGGCAACTATGAATCAAGAAACCCTTCTCGTTGGTTTGGCGGGTGTGCTCGCTGCAGCAGCTCCCATCGTTTTTGCAGTGATGGGGGAGACCCTCTCTGAGCGGGCTGGCGTGATCAACCTCTCCATGAACGGAACGATCCTGCTTACCGCCATGAGCGGATTTGCTGTGGCATACACAACCGATAGTTTGATCCTCGGTTTTCTCGCAGGAATGTTGATCGGGGCACTCGTAGCCCTGGTGGTTGCATTTGCTAGTATCACACTCAAACAATCGCAGGTAGCGATCGGGTTCGTTTTGGCGCTCACCTGTCGTGACCTTGCGTACTTCCTCGGCAATCCATTCATGGGTGTTTCCGGTCCGCGTTTGCAGGCAACACCTATTCCTGGATTAAGCGATATTCCTTTTCTAGGTCCGCTTTTCTTCAAGCAGGAAGTGATCACCTATGTCAGTTATCTTGCCATCTTCCTTGCCTGGCTTTGGATCTATCGCACTCGTCCGGGGTTGATGCTGCAAGGTATTGGTGAGAAACCTGCGGCAGCTTATATCCGCGGTGCGAATGTCAATGTGATGCGTTATGTGTATACCGTCATCGGCGGTGCATTGATCGGGTTGGCGGGACCAACCTACTCGCTGGGTGTCCGTGCTGGATGGATGGGAACAATCTCGGGCTTGGATGGAATCGGGTGGATCGCTCTTTCCATCACCATCTTTGGCGGTTGGAATCCTGCTCGTGCCGCGTTTGGAGCCTATTTATTCGCCTTCTTGCAGTGGCTTGGATTGGTCTTGCAACCTGTGCTTACCCAAGTCCCTTCGCAGGTCTTGCAGGTTGCACCCTTCCCGTTGATGATCCTGACCCTGTTGCTTGTCAACATTGGCAACGCCGAATGGGTCGAGCGGACCTTGGCAGCCATGCCAGAATCCGCGCGCAAATTCACAGCAAAGGTGTTGCGAGCCATGCGGGCATCACCGCCTGCGGCATTGGGTGTGCCATTCGAACGAGATTAATTCACTAAAGGACTCTCAAACGAGAGTCCTTTTCAATTACTTCAAAAGGGGTATTTCATGGCTGTGTTTATATCGGGTAAAATCAAGCCTCGAAGAGGAATCACATGAATAAATTCAACGGATATCGTTGTTCGATCTGCGGAAGCGAGTATTTACCCGGTCAGGTCACCTACACGTGCCCAAAGGATGGCGGGAATCTCGATGTCGTCCTCGACTACGAAACCATAAAAAAGAAATTTCAACCTGAAGATATTATTTCGCGCACAGAAGCTTCGCTGTGGAGATACCTGCCGCTGTTGCCGGTCAATGAACCTGCAGGTGACTCTACCCCCTTGCACGCCTCGGGCTGGACCCCGGTCTTTGCCCTACCACGATTAGCCGAGAAACTACACTTGAAGCATCTCTGGCTCAAGGATGAGTCGCGTAACCCCACCGCCTCGTTCAAGGACAGGGCAAGCGCACTTGTCGTCACTCGTGCTCGCGAGATCAAATCAGAGATCGTGGTCACCGCTTCGACGGGTAACGCAGGAGCGGCATTGGCAGGTATGGCAGCGGCGGTCGGACAAAAAGCCGTCATCTTTGCGCCCAAGACAGCTCCGCAAGCGAAGGTGGCACAGTTACTTATCTTTGGCGCAAAGGTCATCCTGGTGGATGGGTCTTATGATGATGCCTTCGACCTTACAGTGAAAGCCTCGAATGAATTTGGCTGGTATTGCCGTAACACGGGCTACAACCCATTTACATTGGAAGGCAAAAAGACAGCTGCCTTTGAGATCTGGGAATGGTGGATCGAAGCGCATCGAGAATGGCATAAGAAAGATAGTGCCTTGGATGATCATCCTCCTCTTACCATTTTCGTTTCAGTGGGGGATGGCAACATCATCTCTGGTATTCATAAGGGTTTCAAAGATTTGTTCGCTCTCGGTTGGATTCCTAACATGCCTCGCATTATCGGCGTACAGGCTGAAGGGTCGGCAGCGATCGCGAATGCTTTCCATGCAGGAACGGAAACCATCACGCCTGTTTCTGCCACGACCATTGCAGACAGCATCTCGGTTGATCTACCCCGTGACGGAGTCCGTGCGGTCCGTGCAGCCCAACAAACCAATGGGACGTATATTACGGTGAAAGATGAAGACATCATCAAAGCGATCGCCGAGCTGGGCACTAATGGCGTCTTTGCCGAACCGGCTGGGGCAACAGCCTATGCTGGGTTGGTCAAGGCAACAACCTTGGGCGTGGTCGGAGGCGATGACCCCGTCCTTGTGGTGAATACCGGCAGTGGATTGAAGGACGTTCGAGCGGCGTTGCAGGCTGTGCAATCCGCTCCTGTGATCGAACCAACTTTAGAAGCGGTGAAAAAAGTCCTATGAAAAAAAGTATCGACCAATGGAGTCTGCCCTTTCGTTATACGATGGGGATCATTATCTTTATTATTGTTGTGGCTTTCGTGATCTATGCGGGCGAAGCAGTGACGATGTTTGTGATCGCTGCATTCGTTGCCTATCTCATCAGCCCGGCTGTGATGTTCCTGATGGAACGGACAAAGCTGTCACGGACTGCTGCAGTCAACATTGTGTACTTTACTGCACTGATCGTGATGGTGGGCATTCCCGCCACACTCACACCGATCTTTTTTGATGAGATCCAGCTTGTGGCGCAAGACCTGCTTGAACTTTCAGAAGAGTTGAGCGGATTCCTCTCCGAGCCGATCAAGCTTGGCGGAGTCGTGTTGCACCTGGAGCAGGTGGGGGAAAGCCTCGCCCATTTTCAAGAGAACATGTTAACACCGCTTCCTGAAGAGGCGCTTGAACTTTTGGAAGCCACATCCATCAATGTCTTGTGGTTTTTGATCATTCTGGTCAGTGTGCATTTGTTCATGACAGAATGGCCCCGCATTCGTACATGGATGATCCATCTTGCTCCTGAACAATATCAAAAAGAAATGGGCGAATTGTACAGCCGCCTTCGCAACGTGTGGATGGCATACCTGCGCGGACAGATCGTATTGATGTTGGTGGTGGGTATTGTCTTTACGATCGCATGGGCAGCCATTGGTATTCCGGGTGCGTTGGTATTAGGTGTGATCGCTGGTCTGTTCACCTTGGTGCCAGATGTAGGACCCACAGTGGCGGCAGCGATCGCGATCGGTGTTGCCTTGTTGGAAGGTTCCACTTGGATTCATCTCTCAGATGACCCGACAATGAATAACCTGATCGTTGGCGGGATCGCCCTGGTGTTATATCTCGTTTTGATCAACCTCAAGAACTTCTTCGTCCGTCCTATCATTATGGGACGCAGCTTGCATATGAATGAAGCGTTGATCTTCATCGCCATTCTGACAGCCACCATCTTGTGGGGCATCTTAGGAGCGTTGTTGATCGTGCCTGTTATGGCATCAGTTTCGGTTATCATGGAATACTTGCGCCGACGAATTCTTGGATTACCTCCATTTGCTGACAATGGCGAGAAGCAATTCAAAGCGCCGCCGGAAGAGATCCAAAAACGGTCTTTAAAATTCCCTGCAAAGGATAAACGGAAAAAATAGCTCATGAAAATCACGTATTCGATCATTGCCCCGATCTATAACGAGATCGACAATCTCCCTGAACTCTATCGCCGTATAAAAGAAGTCATGGACTCCAGTGGTGAGCCATGGGAACTTGTGCTTGTAGATGACGGCTCGACAGACGGATCCACCGATAAGATCCGCGAGTTGGCTGAAAAAGATAAGACCGTTCGCCCTGTCATTTTTGCGCGCAATTTTGGTCATCAGATCGCGATCACGGCCGGGTGGGACTTCGCCCGTGGCGATGCCATTGTCATCATCGATGCTGACTTGCAAGACCCGCCGGAAGTTATTCTGGAACTTGCCAAGAAATGGAAGGAAGGCTACGAGGTTGTCTATGCGGTTCGCGGCGAGCGTGAAGGCGAATCCTGGTTCAAGTTGTGGACGGCTTCTATGTTCTACCGCCTCATCTACCGCATCACTGATGTCAAGATCCCCGTTGATACCGGCGATTTCCGTTTGATGGATCGCAAAGTGGTGAATGTTCTAAAACAGATGAAGGAACGCCATCGCTTTCCGCGTGGTATGTCTGCCTGGGTGGGATTCAAACAGATCGGCGTTACTTACAAACGAGCCGCCCGTCATGCTGGTGTGACGAAATATCCGTTCAAGAAAATGTTCCGTCTTGCCATCAATGCCATTACAGGCTTTTCGTACTTTCCATTGCAGGTGGCAACCTATGTAGGTTTTGTCTCTGCAGGGATCTCCATCCTTGCCATCCCTGTTGTTGCCATTTTGCGACTTGCTGGCTCCCATTTCTTTGAAGGGCAAACAACAACGCTAATTTCTGTACTATTCCTCGGTGGCGTTCAGTTGATCTCTTTGGGCGTCCTGGGTGAATATGTAGGCCGCCTTTACGACGAAGCCAAAGGCAGACCTCTCTATATCGTTCGCGACGCACCAGAAGAAAAATGACCTTTTTGTAAAATGTTCATTACGCATCACGGAAAACGTGATGCGTAATATTATCTCCCTATGATGTCTCTCTCTTTTCTCAAAGACCGCTCGTTTCTGCGCGAAATGTTAACCATCGCGCTCCCGATCTCATTTCAGCAGCTCATCAATGCCTCACTCAATATGATCGATGTCATCATGGTGGGTCAGTTGGGCGAAGCTTCCATTGCGGCACTTGGTTTATCGAACCAGGTGTTCTTTGTTTTTATCCTTTTGCTTTTTGGCCTCACCAGCGGCATGGCGATCTTCACTGCGCAGTTCTGGGGCAAGCAAGAGGTGGACCCGATCCGCAAAGTGTTGGGGATGTGTCTCGCCATAACTTCAGCCATCGCGCTTCTATTCACACTTGCCACCACCCTTATGCCGCGTACGGTTCTGGGCTTTTACACCAACGATACCGAAGTCATCGAGATCGGCGCGTCATATCTAAGCATTGTTGGCTTTTCCTACATCCCTGTTGCGATCGCCACCTCTTATATTGCGACGTTGCGCAGCATTCACCTTGTCAAATTGACGGTGGTCGCCACCATCTCTGCTTTGGTCTTCAAGACGATTCTCGGATATATCTTGATCTTCGGCATGTTCGGATTGCCCGCCCTTGGTGTTCGTGGCGCAGCCATTGGCACCGCCTCCGGCTGGACCTTGGAACTGATTCTGCTTCTCATCCTTGTCTACACTCAGAAGACTCCTCTCGCCGCCAATCCATTGACCTTTTTCTCCTTCGACTTTGTATTCTTCGGGCGTGTTCTCAAAACAACCCTGCCTGCGCTCGCCAATGAAATGTTCTGGTCGTTGGGTATCACGACTTACAATGCCATCTACGCCCGCATCGGCACCGACTCTATAGCTGCCATCAATGTCAATGCGACCATTGAAGAGCTTGGCTTTGTTGTCTTCATGGGGTTGGGCAATGCCTGTGCTGTAATGGTTGGAAATCGTATTGGGGCAGGGAAGAAGGAAGAAGCCTTTGAAACTGTGCGTCGAGTGGTGATCTTGGCTATGCTTTCCGCATGGACCGTTGGCTTGATCGTATTCCTCTTGCGAGATGTTGTTGTTAACTTGTACGACCTTTCGCCCAGCGGCGAATATAACGTCCGCATGTTGATGTTGATGATGGCATGTACACTGTGGATCCGCATGTTCAACTTTTCGACTTTTATTGGTGCTTTGCGTGCAGGTGGTGACACCCGCTTTGCGCTTCTGATGGAATTATGTTCCATCTGGTTGATCGGTGTCCCGGCAGCTTATATTGGGGCATTCGTTCTGCACTTCCCCGTATATATTGTCTATCTCATGGTCGCGTTGGAAGAGGTCGCCAAAGCTTTCGTTAGTGGATGGCGAGTTTATTCAAGAAAGTGGATTCATGACCTCGTGAATGTATAAAAAAGTAGACGCTCAAGCGAGCGTCCACTTTTTTATTAATCTGCTTGGATATTTATTGGGATAGCTTTTTGCCGTTGCCAGCGCTGCCAAACAAGGAAGATGATTCCTGCCAGTAGGGCAGTACCAAAGGCGTAGGGTCCCGCTTGTTTGACAATACCGCTGATGATGTGCCATTCATGCCCGAGAAAATACCCGATGCTGATGAAGACCGTACACCAAATATATGCCCCGCCGAATGTGGCGAGCGCAAACGTAGGGTAGGGCATGCGCGTCAGCCCGGCTGGAATGGCAACCAACATACGAATTCCCGGTAATAATCTGCCAAGAAAAATGAACTTGGTACCATGCTTTTCTGCAAGATGTTCTACCCGCTGCATATGGCGCAGATCGATCCTGAAAAATTTGGCAACCCGCTCCACGAGTGGACGTCCGCCCATGCGTGCCGCCCAATATAAGATGGATGCACCGAGCACACTTCCCACTGCGGCAAATAACCCGCCCAGGAACACGGTGGAAAAAGGCAGGCTATGCGCGTCGATCAGCATCCAGCCTGCCAGGGCAAGCACCACTTCGCTGGGAGCGATGCCCGTCGCATTTTCGATGATCATGATGATGGTGACCCCGAACCAGCCGAGTTCATCATATAGAAGTTGAAGTGTATTAAGTATTGTTCGTTCAAGTTGGTCGATCATTTTTGTCTCATCTCTAAGGTTTAGTGACTATTATGATGGTACATAAGAAAGTTAAGGAATGGTTTAAATATGATGAGAAGAGAATTAATTGAATTGCACTTTCAACGTGATAAAGCTACCACCTCGAATTTTTCCGAGTGCAGCGAACATATTGAACAACCAGCCGTATTTTTTGTAGAAAAGTTCATTTGTGTGCTTCAAGTCTTCATCGGATTCAAGGATCACTACATTAGCGGATGTCCATTCACCTGTGGGTTCACCCGTTGCGGTTGAAGGTGCAATGCGCACGCTGCCGTCCCGGCGGATACGCTTTACTTTGCCGGACCCGTTTGAGGTCCAGACTCGAAGCGTGTCTCCATCCTGTGCGAACCAGACTGGAGTTTTGACTCCCTCTCCATTTTTGCGGTAGGTCTCGAGATTAATATATTGTTTATTCTTGAATTGTTCGATGTGCTTCATGGCAGACCTTTGTAATTGTTGGATTTCCAATCTTCAAAACGTTTCGTACCGAGCTTGGACAATATGAGTGTCATACCGAAACCGATGAGGACATTGGTGATGAAAAAGAATAGCACTTCTTCCAAAGGCAGGATATTGAAGAAAATGATGCCTGTTGTTTGTTCTTTGGAGATGGACCAGGTGGTGTCTGTCAGCGCGATAATATCCATAAGTGAGAGGTACAAGCCGGGGACAAAGATCGATGTAAAAACCAACTTGCGGTAATGCCAAAGGATATCTGCTCCAAAAAGAATTTGCGGAAAGATGGCAGGCAGTGCCCAGAAAAGGATGATGGAGAGATAGGTCATCTCAACGCCGCCGAAAAAGAACAGGTAGGTGAAGATTCCCCAAAGAACGAATAGAACGCTAAATGAAATAATGCGCCCGGTTTTGCTGGGCTTGAATTCTTTTTGGGGTTCAGGGATGCGCCTTGCGAGGAACCACCACCATAACCCGGCAAGGATGGTCTCAAGTACAAAGAAGGTATATTCTTCGATGGGTACATATCCAATGACGATGCCGGTGACGAGGTCTGGGTTGTAATACCAAACGCCTGTGGCAACCAGATAGTTATCCCATGGGGTGGTATACACCACCGCGAGAAATACATGGACAAAGATAATGATCCACACTGCTTTGCCATTTTTAAAGCCCAATGTGGGGCGGTTATTTTTGTTGTCCCACCATGTGATGACAAGAAAGATCAGGATAGGGATCACAAGAAAGCGTAAGAGAAATCCAAAGTAGGTCATAATATTTTGTTCGTCACTTAATCCAATAATTTGGTAGTTGTTCACCTAAAATTCACGTTTCACTTTTTACTGAACACGGGCACTGGCTGCTGGTCACTTCCTTCGCCTTACCTTCATCATCACACCTGGTCTGGGCTCGAGCGTAGCGCCCATGTGTGCATGAATGGGGTGACCTGTAAATTCGAAACGGAAGGTTTTTAGCAATTGCGCGATGACAATCCGCGCCTCAGCTTGGCCGAACGCCGCGCCAATACAGGCCCGCGGACCGCCGCCAAATGGAATGTAGCTCATGGGCGGAGTTTTTCGTCCATGAGCGAAACGATCGGGACAGAACTGCTCGGCATCTTCCCAGATCTCCGGATCGCGGTGGGTGAGGTAGATGGAGTAAAACATACGCTCACCAGCGGGAATATTTCCTTCCGTAAATTCCATTTCTTCCGCCACGCGACGGTTGCCAATATGAATGGGCGGATACAGCCGCAGCGATTCTTTGATAACGTTATCCAGTAATTGATATTTTCCGTCTGCGTGATCAACTTCCTGAAGCACGTTCTCATGGATTTCAGGATGCTGCCCTAATAGTGCAAAGGTCCATGCGAACAAGGCGGTGGATGTATCATGCCCGGCAATAAGCATCGTCAACATCTGGTCGCGGATGATGTCATTGCTCAACCCGGCATCGATCAAATGTTGTAGAAAATCATTTGTCTTTCTTTCGTCTTTCCTTCTTTCATCAATGATCGCATACATATAATCATCGATCACCTTCAATGACTTGCCGTATCCAATGCGAGGTATCTTTCGCCACAGGATCCATGCTCCCGGTGAAATGTATTGAATGGTCTTGAGGATCGGATTCCATATCTTTGGAATGTCATCCCACGCATCTTTGTTGAACAAGGTCTGCATGATGATGAGCAAAGCGATCTTTCGTCCTTCGACCAGCATATCCACGGTCTGACCGTCCTGCCATGTGGACATGACCCTTTCGGTCTGTTGGACCATCATGTCGGTGTAATTCGATAATTGCGAAGGATGGAATGGCGTTTCCATCAGACTGCGATAGTGATCGTGTTCTTCGCCATCGGTGACCAGCACACCGCGCCGGAGCAGATCGGTTACCGGGTCAGTATTTCGCCAAAGCAATTTGTTCCGGTCGGTGACCAGCACCTTGCGTGCGGCTTCTGGTCCAAAGACGAGATAGGGACGAAAACCGGGAAGGGGGATCTGAAAGAATCGTCCCGCATGCTTTGCCATTACTTTCAATGGACCGAGCGGAGATCGTTCTTGGAAGAGCGCTCGTAAAGCATCTCGACCAGTATCAGGAGAAAGTTGTTCTGCCATGTTTATTTCCGAAGAAAATCTTGCACTGCTTGCATGAACTCGTCCGGGCATTCTTCGTGAGGCAGATGTCCACATTGGGGGATGACAGCCAGGGCGGCATTGGGTAATTCTTCTGCTAAGCGCAAAGACTGTTCGGTTGGAACTATGCGGTCATCATCACCCGTGATAACAAGAATGGGCAGCGCAAACTCTTTCACTCGCTCCGCCAAACCGCTTTCACGGCTGGAAAGGGTCAATTCCCACAAGGCTTTGTCCCAGTTTTCTACTTGAAGCGGCTTCTGATAACCGTCAAACGTTGCTTGCGAGATCTTGCCTGGGTCATGCCAGGCTGTCTTGATAAATTCCACGCCTTGGGCTTGGATCTGTCGTGCAAAAAGCGGACCCAAATGACGCATCTGTGGAGTACCCAACACTGGACGAATCCAGGCTGGCGCGCCTCCACCTGCGTACACGGCTGGGTCAACCAGAATGAGGCTTTCAATACGCTCAGGATATTTCAACGCTGTCAACATGGAGACTGTGCCGCCAGCGGAGTTTCCAACCAAAGTTGCTTTTTCAACCCCAAGCGCATCCATCAAGCCAATGACGAGTTCCACTTGCGCATCCTGACTGTATGGGTTTTCACCTTCCCATTCCAGCGGACGTTCAGTTAGACCAAAGGCGGGACGATCATATGCGATCACCGTGCCATACTCTGCGAGGGGAGTGGTCACCTCGTGCCATGAGAACAAACTTGCACCAAAGCCATGCAACAAAATGAGAACAGGTTCACCCGTTCCGTATATTTTGTAATGCACGTTCACGCCGTTGACTTCGATGAACTTACTGTCTTCGTCCGCTAAACTTTCTGCTGGGACAGTATTTTCCAATGGTGGCACTGGGATGAGAAATGGTACAAGGAGTAACAGAACAAGAATTACGGCAAGGACACCGCCTGTTATTTTTAGAATTCGTTTTTTCATAATGATCCTTCGAGAACGTAACATCCCGCTTGGGTTGGGTGATCTTCCACAAGTGAACCCGGCTTCACATTACGGATGAGCCAGAGCACAAGCCAGTCTCCGCCTGCGGCTGAAGTATGCACAAGGCTGAACCAGAGCCAGTTGGTATCTCCACTCATCAGGCTGTATATGTAGGGCAGAACCCCAACCACCAACCCCGGCATGATCGCGCCAACGCGATACGCGTTGACCTCTAGCGGCTCGGTTATATGGCAATAGGGTGTGAGGGTTTTGGTTTGAAACCCAAAATTAATGGAAGCCCAAGGCTTGCGCCCGGCAAATGCCCACGCAACCCCATGAACGATCTCATGAAGTACCACGCCCAGAATTATGGCCAATAACAAAAGCAAAAAATTCCATTCACCAGACGCATCGGGTGATGGGTGTAATTGGTCGAACAGGATGAATTGTAAGACCACCACAGGGATCCCGATGAAAAGCACAACGATGTTTGCGCGTTCCATCGAAACAGATAGATCGCGTTTGTTCATCGTACTTTTTCCTTCGAAATGCTATATGCGTTCAATGTGCGTTCTTTGACCACTTCTCGGTCTACGATCGGTTCAGATGGATAACCAGATACCTTTAGATCATACTCCCATGGGGCATGAATTTGTTTTGCGTTTATTTTTTCCAGCTCTGGCACCCATTTGCGGATGTAATCTCCGTTCGGGTCGAACTTGGCACTCTGCAGCACCGGGTTGAAAATACGGAAGTACGGCGCGGCATCTGTGCCTGTGCCAGCCGTCCATTGCCAGCCGCCATTGTTGGGGGCGATGTCGCCGTCGAGCAGGTTTTGCATGAACCAATCTTCACCCCAACGCCAATCGATCAACAAGTCTTTGACGAGGAAAGACGCAACGATCATGCGTGCGCGATTGTGCATCCAGCCGGTTTCCTTGAGCTGGCGCATCGCCGCATCTACCACGGGGACGCCTGTTTCGCCCCTCTTCCACGCTCCAAACTCTTTGGCATTATTCCGCCAGGGGATGTTCGCCAGTGAACGGTTGAAAGAGGTCTTGGCGACATATGGGAAGTGATACAGGATCTGAATGTAGAACTCACGCCAGATGAGTTCGTTCAACCAGATCTCTGCGCCTTTTGAATTCGTGTGCTGTGTACTGCGTGATGCATCCACGGTTTGACGTAACCCCACCATGCCAAAGCGGATGTATGGCGAGAGAGATGATGTTCCATCCAAGTCCATGCGGTTACGGTCGTCGTGGTATTTCGAAATCGTGGATTGTGTAAATTGGTCGAGGCGGCGCAAGGCTTCAGCTTCACCGGCAGGGAATATGAAGTTGGATGTGAAGGCAGGCATCGGCTCAGAATGGATCCCTTTTGGGGTATTCAGAGTTTCAGGCGCGGGGAGTAACTTGATCTTGGTTAACTGCGCCTTCCATACTTTGGAATATGGTGTGTACACCGTGTAAGGTCTGCCATCTTGCTTGAGGACATTTTTAGGGTGATGAACGGTCTGTCCTTGAACCAAGCGCAAGGGCAATAGCTTTTGGATCAATCCATCACGCCTGCGGGCGTAGGGTGTGTAATCCTCCTCGGCGTAGATCGCTTCGGCTTTGACTTCGTCAAACAGGTGACGCAGGGCATCAATGGGTTTTTCCTTGCGAATGACGAGATATGAACCGCGTTTGCGTAAGTCTTTATCTAATGCAGATAAGCCTTCGTAAAGAAAGCTCTTACGGCGTGGAGATAGGTTTTCAAAAGCCGGGTCGAGGATAAAGACCGGCAGGACAGAACCAGACTCGAGCGCGGAATGAAGCGCGGCATTGTCCGTCAAACGTAAATCTCGGCGAATCCACCATATATTTGTCATAGGTCGAGGATTCCATCTTTTCCATCTTGGATGGCTTGATAGACAGCATCCGCAAGCGCGGTGGGTGTCAGAGCATTCTTGGGCATGGAGAAGGGGACTTTACTCCAAAAGGCAGTATCCACTGCGCCGGGGCGCACAACCAGTGCTTTGCGGCGCGTCTCTTTGCGCAGGGCTTCGGCGAAGGCTTCGAGACCGGCTTTGGCAGCGGCATACGCACCCAACCCAGGCAGTCGCAAACGTTCATGCACTGCGCCGATGAATACAATGCGGGCATGCTCAGCAAGATGGGGCAGGCTGGCCTGCGCGGTGAGAAAAGCACCAGTGAGGTTGGCGTTGAGGATACGGTTCCAATCTTGGGGCGTGGACTCAGCGGTTTTGATCGAGGCGATATCGCCTGCGGTGTAGAGATAGATGTCGAAAGGATTTGCCATGCTGCCAGCCATGCGCGCCGCCCCCGCGACCTGGGATGCATTGGTCACATCGGTAGCGATGACATGCGGAGTGATGGCTTTCATGTCGGAGGGTTGGCGCGAAACGGCAACAACAGTATGCCCTTCGTTGACGAATTTTTGGCTGAGTGCTTTGCCCATGCCGCCTGCTGCTCCCCAAATGAGGATATTCATGACGTCTCCTTTTTGGATGATGATGTGATTTCCAGTAGAGCTTTGTCTTTGTGCTTGGCTTCAAGCATTAAGTCAAATTCACCAAGTGAGCTCCAGCGTTTGGTCCATTCTTTGAACTCTGCTGGGTCTGCTTCATCGGCATGATTGCCGACCTTGCCGCCTTTGGCTTGCGAAGAAAAATGGACTTTCGGATTTCCATCGCGTTTCAACCATGTGGCAAACACCTTTTCGAGCAATTCTTCGAGTTGACCTTCGCCTGGGTTGGCGGAGTAATGCAGGTTGTCGAATATGACCGGAAGTTTTGTCTGCTTGGAAATGGCAAGCGCATCGGCGGGGGTGTAGCTGCGTTCATCATTTTCGATCACAACGCGGTGACGGAGATCTATGGGCAGGGTGTTTACCGTTTCACAAAAACGCTTCATGGCGGCAGGTTTATCACCATAGGTACCACCAAGGTGAATGACGATCTTGCAGGTGGTGTCCATGCCAAGCTCATCGAGAAACCGTGTCGAATAGGTCAACTCATCGATGGCACGCGAGACGATGGCAGCATCTGGGGAGTTGAGCACGGTGTACTGACCCGGGTGAAACGACAGCCGCATATCATTGGTCCGTGCAAATTTGCCGATGGATATGAGCTCGTCTTTGAATTCCTGCCACCATTTGATCGTATTGACCGGATGTGAACCGAAGGGAATCACGCTTGAACCAATGCGAAATAAATGCCAGCCATGCTCCAAATTGTGTTCGAGAATGGCGCACAGGTCTGCAAGGTTTTGGGCGATCAAACCACGCAATTTTTCAGGGGTCGCTGTGCGCAGAATCGTCTCATGGTTGGTGGTGCGATTGATGAGCAAAGAGACACACGGGTATCCAATTCGTTGCAGTGGCATGATGGCGGGGCTATCTTTCTATGCGGGTTGAGGTGAAGGGCTCAGAGCATCAATCCACATGACACGTACAAGAGCATGCGTCACCGCAGCTTTGTCGTTGATTTTCAGTGTGACATAACCTTGCCGATTCAAGTCCAGATGCCCGCTGTTACCTGCATTGTCTTTGAAATCAAGCGAGCCATACGCACGGATCTTGGTGTTTCCAAATAGCGAGATCGCCAGCTCACTGGTGAGAGTACCTGTCAACTCGGCTTGATAGGTGCCTGCGTTGAACATGAACTTCGACGGCGCAGGCATGCCAAGTCCGCGCAGACCGATGGTGGTTCCAAGAATTTTTTCAGAACCATGGAAGGTTTCTCCATTGGTCATGGTCGCTGTATATGTGATGTGATAGGTAGGGGAACTGCTTTCGAGTTTGGCAGACACCAAAGCCCCGGTGATCGGGTCACGTTCCTGAATCATTTCTCCAACCCGGTTGAACTGAGGTTGGTAATAGGCTCGTCCAAAAGATGTGGAGGATGAAACCGCATACAAGGCAATTGCTTCGAGGGCATCTACTTTTTTATTCTTTGTCAGCAGGTCAATGGCTTTCACGAGCCACTCTGTTTTGTGCATGCGGCGCACAACATATCCCAAGAGGGTGATGCCTTCGGGTGGAAGTTCATAACGAAGAGTGTCTATCAACATTGCGGCTCCTTTTTTCACTACAGTTCCAATTTTTCTTCAGCATTTACTTTTATCAAGAATGCTTCAATGCGGGGCGGGAAGATGGGCATCAGACGATCAAAGAAGTGCCCATGAATGACTCTATTATTCAAATTTATAAGATCCTTTCATGGATCAATTTTGCAACCCGCATAGCGCCAATAGTGACACCCGCAGTGGATTGACCTGGAAAGATACTATCGCCGACCAGCCAGAAATTTTTTATCCCTGTGCGTGGACTGCGTGCCTGCAGTAACGATGTTTGCGGAAAGCCGCCTACCATGCCCAACGGGCGACGGGTAAAGAATTCATACGTGTGCGGCGTTCCCGGCAGAATGAGTTTCGCTGCTTTTCGAAAACCCGGCAAAGCTCGTTCTGCCGCGTGCATTAATTTCTCTGCATATTCCGCTTTGCGTTCTTCGTACAAGGCAGGGTCTTTTTTATAAATTTCATCCCACGCCATCACACTCGTGTGGGTCGACATGGTTGCGGTACGAAAACCTTGCGGCGCGCGCTTGGGGTCGTCGAGCGGCGAAAGCGAAATAAAAACGGAATTACCATCGCCAAGCTTTTTGTTCACATCCATCACCACTTGATGATGGGTCAATTTCTGATCGATGATGCCTGCATCCAGCCCGACATAAGTAACGAACGCGCCCCACATGGGATCACGTCGCTTCACTTCCCGTCGGAGGCTGGTTGGTGCGACTTCGCCGAGGAGTTTTTCCAACGCCCAAGGTGTGAGGTTGCCTAGAAAGACATCGGCTTCCACGCGCATGCTCTTATTGGTATAAGCGGCGGTGACGCGGTTGTTCTTCACTTCCAACCGCGTCACCTGTTGGCGGAAACACACCTGCCCTCCGTTGGCGCGAAGCCATTCGACAAGTGTTTCCGCGATACCGCCCATTCCGCCGTGGACTTGAACAACACCACGGCGCGGGAGGTCTAAAACCGTTGAGCCGTAGAGCGCATCAGCATCATCGCTGATGGCTTGGGCTGAGATGAGTAACTGCGCATCAATGAACGATTTGAACTCGGCGTTTGTCTCCTTTGGGAGCAATCCGCGAAACTTTCGGAGGAGATACGGCGCGGCGGAAAACGTATCCAGCCGCAATGCGAGGGGGAGGCGCAGGGCTTCGGTCAGTGTGGCAGGAGGGAAGGGAAAGTCGCGGGTGGAAATATCCCATGCGATCTTTGCCAGCCGTTCCTGCTTGTGCCAGAACGATTCGGAATATGGAAAATTGGTAAGGTACTCGTCGCGCCATTGAGTTGGCTCGACATATTGATGAACGGTTTTCTCAGGCAGGTGAACTACCCAAGCCGCATCTCGAATGGGCGAGACCTTCCACTCAAGCCTGAGCATTTCTGCGAGCCGTGTGTGCGGACCGTTCGCATCGAAACCACCTGCCAATGTTGCGCCTGCGTCGAAACGGTAGCCTTGATGGTAGAAGGTCCCTGCACAGCCGCCGGGGTAGGTGGAGGCTTCGAGCACGGTCACCTTCCAGCCTTGCTTAAGTAAAAGTGCAGCAGCGGTCAACCCGCCAATGCCTGCGCCGATGATCGCGATGTGTGGCATTCAAAAACTTCTTCAGTTAATCTCCGTTTGGCACAGGAGCGGCTTGTTGAATAGATTTTGCGCGGATCTCGTTGGCGATGGGGTGGTTGTAGATGGTGAAATAAATGAAGATCGTAATGCCCAGCATCATTACACCGCCAAAAACTCCCGGCGACCAGGTACCAAATGTTTGCAGTAAATATCCACCGATGATGGGAGCAAAGATACGAGTGGCGCTTTCGATGGCAGAACCAAGGCCGAGTATGCCGCCGATCTCTTGTGGCTGGACAGCTTTGGTGAGCGTGGACGATAAAAGCGTATTGAGGATGCCACCAGAAATGGCAGTGGGGGCAAGCACTACTAAAAGCCAGAAGACACTTGGTGTAAGCGCCCAACCAATGAGAGATACGGTCATCATGACACATCCGATGAGGATGAGCACATCTTCGCGATATCGTTTGGTGAGCCGCCCAATGAGGAAACCTTGCACAAAAACCGATAACACACCCACATAGGTGAGGATAAAGCCGGTATCACGCGCCTGGAAGTTGAACTTTTGCAACGCGTAAAGCGCGAATAAAGTTTGGAAGATGGCGAATGCCAGCCCGTAAAAGAAGCGCGTTGTCAGGATCGCACCTGTGAACGGACGGGTCAGCGCTTGGGTCAATGCTGAGAGAGTGATTGCTGGTTTCTTCTCTGGCATGTCGGCACGCTTTTCTTCGGTCAATGATTCGGGCAGCCAGAAGTAAATGAGCGAGAGATTGATGAAGGACAACGCTGCGGCAACAAAACCGGGAACTGCGTACCCCCATTGGCTGAGGATGCCGCCGGTAGCGGGTCCAATAATGAAACCCATGCCGAATGCTGCGCCGATCATGCCCAAACCCTTGGAGCGATTCTGTTCGTCGGTTACATCCGAGATATAGGCTTGTGCCACGCTCAAGTTGCCGCCTGTGAGTCCATCCACCATGCGACTGAGGAAGAGGATGCCCAGCACAAAGATGTTGGCAGCTTGTGGGTCGAAGGCGTTGGCAAGAGCGGTGCCGATATTGTCTGCGAAGCCAAGCAGGAGGAAGCCGAGGAAGGTTCCGAACACCGATGCTAACAGTATGGGGCGGCGTCCGTAGCGGTCGGAAAGACGCCCGAGCAGGGGAGCGCCGATCAATTGCATAACAGCGTAAGACGCGACAAGCAACCCAGTCACGAATTGGGTGGCGCCATATTTTTCTGCGTAGTAGGGCAGCAATGGCAGGATGAGGCTGAAGCCAAGCAGATCAATGAAAACGACCAAAATGATGGAGAGTAAGCGTTTGTTCATAAGTTCCTTTTGTTCATGAGTTGCACGAAGCAACACAAAGGTCCACTTTGCGTTGAACGAGTTTATTTTGA
>JBEBCV010000188.1:0-3075 GCA_041157505.1 Chloroflexota bacterium
TGCACGATGCACAAAATTATGGATATTTAAAACGGATCAGATTCTCGCGGTTGATTGCACATACCATCAAATCCCAAAGTCCAGTGATTCCACATACGATATCATCGCTGCCTTATTTCGACTAGTTTTTGAGCAAACAATTCAAAATTAAGGGACTCATTGTATCGTTCCTTCCATACTTCACGGCTTCCGAGCCTTTTACCCAGCATTTCCTCGCGTTCATCACAGACTCTCAATAGCGCCTGAGCGATCTCATCTGGCGTTGGGTTCTCATTGAGCAAAAATCCGTTCCTTTCTTGAACAATTTCCACATTCCCCCCCACCGCAGTGGCGATAACTGGGATTCCGCAACTGATGGCTTCCATTATGGAAACTGGTGTCCCTTCTGTGGAACTGACATTTACAAAGACGTCTATTGGATTGTTGATGTAGTTTTGTATAAGATGCTGCTGAGTTTGGTACCCTGGAAAACTTCCTTTAACATTCGATGGAAATTCCTTCTCAACACGGTCAATAAATTCCTGCCGTTCCGCACCACCACCGAAATGGGTCCATTCGATCTTTTGATCCTTACGCATCTGTGCTGCTGTAATAACGCCCGCTAATAACAAGTCTATGCGCTTTATCGGGTTAATCATCGAACAGGAGACAATACGCAGAACGCCATCCGTAGAAGGTTTTGAGAGCCCGCCCGGTTCAGGTACACCCAAAAGAGCACTTTGGTATCTATCTTTGAATTGGGCATATTTTTTTAGCAGATAATTCGTTCCAATATCTGAGTCTGCAAATAAACCATCCAACATGGAAATAGATTGAGTTCGAAGAGGCCAGGGTTTGTACAATTCTTCGTACAAGTCATAACCATGTGCACGAGAAACAATTCGCAAGGTGGGGTATTTGTGTTTTACCCATCCCAACCCCATGGCGACCTCTGTAAACCAAAACGTATAACAAACTGTATCCGAGGCAGAAAGTTTTTCCTGCTCCAACCATGTTTCAAACCATTCTTGAGTCCGTCGCGCCCCTGCAAGAAAGAAGAACAGCTTTTTTAGATAAGAAAAGGACAGAGAATCAGGAAGGCGTTCCAATATATCTCTGTACAAATCTTTCGAAAATAACATTGATAATCCAGCAAATAAAAGCTTACCAAAAGTAAAACCTTTGGTAAAGGAAATATTCGCTTCCACGCCATCTGGTAGTGACAATAAATCTCCATCGCCAGATTGCGGACAGATAATGACCCGTTCAAAATATTTACGAAGGATCTTTACTTCACCGGAAAGAAAGGTTTGCTCGGCTGCAGACTTATATGGATATGAATTGGTAAAAATTACTAGAATCATTTATTTTTGATGATATAAATTGAAATCATGCGATTTTTCCATAAGTGTTATTGATTTTTCTCCAAAAGGTCAACCAAATATTCTTACAAAATACAATATCATAATAACCGCCCTCTTGTTTCCATTGTTTGAACTTATAACGAGCATATTCCTTATAGCCAAATACTGACATAAAGTCCTCCACTTCAGAAAGCTGACAGCATCCTTCATATGCTTCAAAATCTGGCACTTCAAGTTTTATAAATCTGATATTTTCAAGGAGGCTTTGTGCGCCTTTCAGGATCAACAATTCAGCACCTTGTGTATCCATTACAAGCGCATCATATAGGTTTGGATCAACATTTTCAGCCATCAGTACAGCCGGAAGTGTTTTACTTTTTAATGTAATACTTCTTTCGTAATCAATTTTTGGCCAGATATCTTTATGATGTTTCAGGTCAAAAATAGAAGAAGATTCGCCTTTGTTGTTCGCAATATGGAACTGATATTCTTTTCCATCCTGGTCAGAGACAAGATAATTACCTGCTCGTTGCTGGGGATATGACCGAATATTTTCCTGTAACTCACTAAACATTTCAGGTATTGGTTCAACCCAAAAAACACGCAAGCCATGCATCTCATAGGTCTCACGTTCCTGCCCTGAATTCGCCCCAACATGAATAACTCCTGATACCTTATGCAAGAATGAATTAACCGGGCGCTTAATTATTGGCCGTTCTCCTCGCAAAATAGCTTTAATCTTGGAAATGATTGTTTTTATGTCCATACTATATCTGGCTTCCTCTCAAATTACTGTTTGTATTATGGCAAAAACGCTTCGCGATGTTTCGCAAATTCTTCAATAGCGCGCTCATAATCATCGTGCCTGCCGATATCCAGCCAGTAGCCATCGAAGTTGAAGACATTTACCTTCTTTCCGTCGCGCATCAACTTCAAGACCAGTTCGGGCAAATCCAGCCGCTGCCCTTTGGGGATGTAGTTCAAAATCTCCGGCTCGAAGAGATAAATACCCATGCTGACCGAATAATGATAGGTGGGCTTCTCGATGTAATCAGAGATCCAGTTGTCTTCGTCAACCTGGATCACGCCGAGGTCAATTTTTACATCACGTTGATAGCAAGCGACGGTAGCAAGCGCACCGCGCTCACGATGGTATTTGAGCATGGCACTGTAATCGACTGTTGTAAGCAAGTCGCCGTTCATCACCAAAAAGGTATCGTTCAAATTTGGGACGAGGGCAATCGGTCCAGCCGTGCCGAGGGGTTGCTCTTCGCGAGAATAATCGATACGAGTGTTGAACTTGCTTCCGTCACCACAATACGCCATGAGCAATTCAGCGAGATAGCCTGTCGCCAGAGTGATATCGTCAAAACCTTTTTTCTGTAACTGACGAATCACGATCTCAAGGATCGGCATCTCACCAATGGGCATGAGCGGCTTAGGCAGAACGGTTGTGTACGGGGCAAGGCGTGTGCCTTTACCGCCAGCAAGAATGACTGCTCGCATATTACACCGTGTATTGGTCGGGTCGATAGAGGTCGATATGAGCGGAGATCCACTCGATGGTGGCACGCAAGCCTTCGTCGAGAGAGATGCGGGGTTCCCATCCGATCATGCGTTTGGCTTTTTCGTTCGACGCCCACAATTTCATCACTTCACTTTTGCCGGGGCGCACACGCTGCGGGTCTGCTACGATTTTCGGAGTCTTTCCGATGATCTTGAAAATCTTTTC
>JBEBCV010000189.1:0-3179 GCA_041157505.1 Chloroflexota bacterium
CATGATCCTTCTCCTAATTCATTTTTTCAGCAGACAAAAATTTGAAGGGATGATTGGTGTAGTAAAAGACCCATTCTTCACCCTGATTGATCACATTCGGCAATTCTTGCTTAACCGTGAACGTCTCACCGCCAAGACGCATTTCCAACACACGGACGGTCTTGTACATGGGACCGGTTTTGGAGGAATTGCGTTCCTGCTTTTCCACCCACACAAAGTTGACCTTACCTTCAGCGCGGCGAACAACAATATCAACCTTTTTATTGGCTCGTTCAAAGACAATCTTCAATACCAAAAGAAGCAATCCGCCGACTACCACCAAAGAAAATATGCTCACACAAATTAATACAATGGATGCAACAATTGCTTCTGTGGTTATTCTGCCCTTTTCAAGAAAACTCCCACCTAAGGTAGCCAGGATGGGTGCCCCCAACCCAGCAGATAAAGTTCCGCCAAACATTATGGCAATGATCACACCAATTGCCGTGTTGAAACTTTTATGTTTCTTCGATTTTTCTACCAAAAGGTCTTTCTGTTTTTGGGTTAACTGTCCCAAACGGTTGGCTGCCAGATCGGCATCGTTAAAATCGAGGACATTCATTATTTCCGAAGAATTCATTGGATATTTTCCTTAGGCGATTAATTCTGCAGACAAGACCCGTCCATCCGCGTTTTTGAGATAATAAAATTTATATATATTGCCTTCACGCAGAATACGCTTCAGCTTCTCATCTACATTTACATTTTCAAGGACAGTATCCCCCACATAAAGGTCAATTTCTTTTTCTGTCTCGTAATGTTGTTGCCCATCGGCATCTTCATGCAAATGATCCCGCATAACCATTTCAAACCGTACCGGTCCTGTGGCGCTGAAGATCGAGTAATCCACCCCTCTTGACGCCCACAGAATATAAACAATGATGGCAACAAGAACCCCAACAATACTCCATAAAATCGAAAGACCCTGGATTTCCTCCGGTAATATACGCGGAGATGGAGAATCTTGGAGTAAAAGAAAAGAAATAAAAGCGCCTAACAGAACCAGGAAGACAATATATCCAAACCAGGAGCGATAAGCTTTTTGATTGCTTGTGTTAATCTCCCTTGCCTGCTTGTCGGATAACTTACCCATACGATTGGCAGCAAGGTCAGCGTTATCAAATTCAAAAAATCGCATCAAATCCAAATCTGACATATTCTCTCCTGACAAAGTAACAGATGACAAGCACATGGCGTTGTCATCTGTTTCAGATAAACCCATTCTATACAGGAGCGTTTTGTTTGTGTCTCCCCCTTAGGTCATAAAATCTACATCCCACTTTTGGGTGATAAAAATGGAAAATATTTCGTAGTAACAATTCGAGTGTGACTATATGAAGTAAATAGGAAAAAGGATGGGTTCAATGCACAGGTTTCCCATCATAAAATACAAAACAAATCATTACAGGAGATCAATAACATGGATGAAATGCTCGAAAACAATGAAGGTTCAGATGAAAAGGATTCCCTTTTTGTGGAATGCCCGCATTGCTATACCAAAATCATACCTCTTGCAAACAATATTTGTCCGGCTTGTCAGGGTGATATCTCGAATCTAACCGGAGTGGATTCCAATAAGGTTGCACTCTTGATTTACGAGTCTGAAGAACTTCCAACATATTGTTATTCATGTAACCAGTATACAGAACAGGAAGTCCGCGTATCTGGTGATCAAGAATCCATCCTGAGCAAATTTTTAACGGGGGATATATCGCCTGAGCAAACATCCAATGTAGTCATTTTTATTCCGCAATGTGAATCCTGCGCAGAAATTGAAGAACCAGAACCCATAGAAGTGGACTACGAACGACAAACCATGACGTTTGTGGTTCATAGAGGGTTTCGTGATCACACAATCCAATTCAGAGAAGAGCACGGCAAGAAATAACTCAAAGTCAATGAGATAAACCATTATGGGTGATTAAACAAAAAGAGGCGGATTTGAAATCCGCCTCTTGCTTTATTCTTCTTTTCTCAACGCGGGGAACAAGAGCACCTCACGAATCGAGTGTTTGTTCGTCAACACCATCGTCAGGCGATCCACTCCCATACCAAAGCCGCCATTCGGAGGCATGCCATAACGCATGGCGCGCAAATAATCTTCATCGAGCGGCTGTTTCTCTTCGTCGCCGTCGGCGTAATCGCGTCCCATCTCAAGGAAGCGCTGTTCCTGATCGAGCGGATCGTTCAACTCTGTGAAGGCGTTGCACAACTCAAAGCCCGCCACATAGCCTTCGAAGCGCTCCACTGTCAGCGGGTCGCCGGGCATCGACTTTGCCAGCGGCGAAATATCACGCGGGTAGTTATAAAGGAAAGTCGGCTGGATGAGGGTCGGTTCCAAATATTCGCTGACGAGGAAATCGATCAACTTGCCGCGCGTGGCTTTCGGATCAGGCGCCGCCTTGGGTAGTTTCTGATTGATCGCTTTGAGCAACGCCTCAGCCGTTTTGTGCTCTGCAATGTCAATGCCGCTGGTTTCAAGGATGCCCTGACGCATTTCCACACGCTTCCACGGTGGCTTGAATTCCAATTCGTGCTCGCCAAATGTAACCTTGGTGGAACCGGTCACCTGCTCGGCAGTATATGCCACCATTTGCTCGGTCAGTTCCATCACTTGCAAATAATCGGCGTACGCCCAATAGAATTCTAACTGCGTGAATTCGGGGTTGTGCTTGAACGACACGCCTTCGTTGCGGAAGTCACGTCCGATCTCATAGACTCGTTCCAAGTTACCCACGAGCAGACGCTTGAGATACAACTCGAAGGAGATGCGCAGGTACATATCCTGATCAAGTTCGTTGTGATGTGTAGTAAATGGACGTGCAGCCGCACCGCCATACAATGGCTGAAGAATGGGTGTTTCCACTTCAAGGAAGTTATGCTCATCAAGGAATGTCCGCAGGGACTTGATGAGCTTGGCGCGTTTGCGGAAGGTATCACGGACATCCGTATTCACAGCCAGGTCAGCATACCGCTGGCGGGCACGCAGTTCCACATCATCGAGAGAGGCATAACGGACGACTGTGCCGTCTTCCTGAGTCACGTCTTTGTCGGCGGGGAGCGGTGAAATGGATTTGGCGAGCAGGTTGAAGTCCAAGACATGAAGCGAAGGTTCGCCTGCCTTGGTGCGCATCATTGTG
>JBEBCV010000190.1:0-14462 GCA_041157505.1 Chloroflexota bacterium
AACAGAGGGTGACACTCATTGTAAATCCTGAAGAGACAGTAATTAATGTAGCTTTCTCTTTATACGGCATGCAGGTGCTATACTTTTTATGGAGCCGTACATGCTTCCCATTCATCACATCGAAAGTTTTCTCAATTTCACGCCGCATGCATTACAGGAGATCGTGTTTGAATTGCGAAACATCATCGCTGCGGTTGCGCCAGATGCAGCAGAGGTTATCCGTTGGGGTGGATTGAGCTACTTTCACGAAGGGCGTGGGGGAATCGTCAGCGCTGGAATTTGTCAGATCGGCATCGAGAAGGACCATATCCGTTTGGCGTTCATTCACGGAGCTTTTTTACAAGACCCACAAAACCTTTTATGCGGTACAGGCAAAGCCAAACGATATATTGAAATTTTTTCATATGGAACTGCCCCATGGGAATATTTCAAGGAATTGATCACAGCCTCTGCTAAATTTGATCCGCGTTCAATACCTGGTTAAGCAATAGAAAAAAGAAAACTGCGCCGGAAGATATAATACGAAAGCGAATTATATGAGCCTACGCTTTCGTATTATCTTTTTATTCTTGATGTGGATATTGACAGGCTGCGGATCGATGCCGTTTCTGGCAACGCCGACACCTACAACGCCGCCTCCAACCCCGACCTTTACGCGGACTCCACGCCCCACGCCAACGTCAACACTGACGCCATCGCCAACGTCCATTTTCGCCTCGTATCCATGGAAGCATGTTTGGTTCAAGTACACAGTGGAGAGTCCGCTTGAGGTGGTGGATCAATTCGGGTTGACGGAAGAGCCGTTACTCGTCATCTATACCGACGGCACCATGATCGCAGCACGGGCGGGAGATCCCAAAGTCCGCACAAGGGTGTTGAATACGAAGGAAGTCTGCAACTTTATCAATCGGCTCGATGAGTTGGGCTTCAATGAATTATTAGATTCGCGTTCTACAGACGAGTCAAATGCGCTATATGACTTTGGCACGAAATATCAGCCAGTAGATGAAGGCAGCTTTGCCAGCCTAACCGTGTATTTGACGAACCCTCAAAGCATTAGCTTTTTTGAACCCTACAGGAAATTTCTGGCACGCCCCATGCGTCGGATCATGGAATTCGTGGAAACATATAACCCTGGCGCACTCAAACCCTACGAGCCAGACAGGTTGATATTGTTCGTAAAAGAAGGCAGGGCTGCGGAAGTAGAGAAAACGGTTCGTACACGAGATTGGAATTTGGAAACACCCATATTGCAGGAACTGGCACAAGTTCCATACACCTTCCTTGAAGGAGAGCAGGCAAGTAATGTGTATGCCCTACTGACAAAATATGGAACGCCGATCTATCTAGAGAATGAAATTGAGTACACGGTTACTGCGCGACTGTTGTTTCCGCATGAGATCGTGGATGCGGGCTCTGTGCCAATTGCCACCCCCACAGAAGAACGTTTGCCAGTAAACTGTAAACCTTAAACCTTATGTGAGGAAAAAACCATGACTACCAAAACCCCATCTATTGTTTCAACGATCATCACCGTTCTTTTGTTGTTACTCACCGCTGCGCTTGGACTATTTGGTTTAGTGATCGCACTGAACGGATACAATGACCGCGCAGGCGGACCCGCCCTGGCAACCACCTTTGCTTGCAATGGCATTGCCATCATCCTGGTTGCCATCATGGCATGGAGGCTTCCAAAATGGTTGGTCGGCAAGTTCAACTGGAACAGTGTGTTGGCGGTGATCGTGTCTGTGATCGCCGGCACAACAGCGGGCGGCATATTGTCTTTTATTTCTGTTTTTATCGGTGTCTTCATTGCCGACGCGATCTGGAACGCACGATAAACTACCCTTTACATACAACACACATATCTTCAGAATCGAAAGGACGGGCAAATGCCCGTCCTTTCTTCTTACACACACAACACAGAGAAGGAGATGCGTTTATTGAGGCGGCAGGAGAACCGCGTCAATTACATGGATTACACCGTTCGAGGCTTCAACGTCAGTAATAATGACTTGAACGGTGTCGTTCAGATAGACCTTGCCATCCTTGACGGTAATGGTGATGTCCTTGCCAAGCACGGTGGGAGCGCTGGTCAGAGTGACCACATCCGCAGCCATGACTTTGCCGGAGACCACATGGTAGGTCAGAATATCGGTAAGCTGCTGTTTGTTCTCAGGTAGGAGCAGGCTGTCTAGAGTTCCTGCAGGAAGAGCAGCGAAAGCATCATCGGTGGGAGCAAAGACGGTGAAGGGACCTTCTCCGCTCAAGGTCTCGACCAGACCCGCGGCTTCCACAGCAGCGACTAGGGTAGTGAAGCGTCCGTCAGCAACAGCTACATCCACAATGGTGTTGGATTCAGCAGCGGCTTCATCGGAAGGAGGCAGGATGACCGCGTCGATGACGTGGATCACACCATTGGAGGTTTCAATGTCGGTGATGATGACTTTGGCATCATTGATATACACATTGCCCATATCAACCTTGATGGCAACATCCTTACCGAGCACGGTTGTGGCGCTGGTCAGACCAGAAACATCTGCAGCCATGACCTTGCCCGAAACTACATGGTAGGTCAGGATATCTGTCAACTGCTGCTTGTTCTCAGGCTTGAGCAGTTCATCAAGGGTGCCGGCAGGGAGAGCGGCAAATGCATCGTCAGTGGGGGCAAATACAGTAAAGGGACCTTCACCTTTGAGCGTTTCAACCAAGCCTGCAGCTTCAAGAGCAGCGGCAAGAGTAGTGAAGCGACCATCTGCAACAGCGGTATCCACAATGTCTGCGAGTTCAGGTGCAGCAGTGGCAGTTGGTTCCGGCATGGCAGTTGGCTCAGGTTCCGGTGTGGGGGTTGCGGCAGGCGCACAAGCCGCAAAGATTATGGAGACTGCAACGAGCAGTCCGAGGAACAGGGAATTGCGTTTCATAACTTTATTCACTCCATTTTCTAAAGGTTTTTGATCAAAACCATTTGCAAAGGTTTTGCAAATGTATTGTCACTATTGTATAGGTTTTGCACAGCGAGTCAATGGAACTGTCTAGGTTCTAATATTTCTATTATTCTTATCTTTTTTATCTTGTTATTAACTGATCACATCCCCCACTCATAAGCCAACTCCACAGACATAATTAGTTTGACCAAACAACTAATCCACCTTACAATAACTGGACTCAAAAAAACAATGAGGTATTATTCGCCGCTATGGAATTCTTAACTTCTCCCTCTCAAAAATTCGATTTGCCAAAACGCATTGAGCGGCTTGGCGAACTTGCCACCAACTTATGGTGGTCCTGGAATCCTGAAGCATCCCGACTCTTTGGTCGATTGGATTACGATCTGTGGGAACGCCTGGGTCATAACCCGATCCGTTTGCTCAATGAAGTTGGGCGCACACGTTTGAATCAAGCTGCGAAGGATAAAGAGTATCTTGAACATTACGATGAACTCTTTAAGACCTTCGACACCTACTTCAGCAAAGAATCCTGGTCACAAAAGACTCAAAAAGAACTCAATAAGCCGATCGCCTACTTCTCAATGGAATATGGCTTGCATGAAACTTTGCCCATTTATTCCGGAGGTTTGGGTGTGCTCTCCGGCGACCATCTCAAAGAAGCCTCAGACCTTGGCTTGCCTTTCATTGCTGTCGGCTTTATGTATGCACAGGGTTACTTCTCTCAACGCATCACTGAAGATGGCTGGCAGGAAGCCATCAATAATCCCCTCACTTTTGAACATCTGCCCGTTACGCTCGTTCAAAAAAATGGCAAACCCGTCACCATAGACTTCAACTTCCCAGATAGAAAACTCACCGCACAAATTTGGGAAGTGCGCGTTGGGCGTGTTCCGCTTTACCTGCTTGACTCCAACGTTGAAGGCAACAACGATTATGACCGTCTGCTCACCGCCCGCCTCTACTGGTCAGACCTCGACCGCCGCGTGATGCAGGAAGTCCTTTTGGGAATTGGCGGAGTCCGTGCACTGCGAGCATTGGGATACGACCCGGCTGTCTGGCATATGAACGAAGGTCACGCCTCTTTCTTAACCCTCGAGCGGATTCGCGAACGAGTGGCTTCAGGCACTGCCTTTGCCGATGCCGTCGAATCCACCCGCGGACAGAACGTCTTCACCACCCACACCCCCGTCCCTGCCGGCAACGACGAATTCCCACTCTGGCTCATCGACAAATATCTCGGCACCTACTGGAGTGAGCTTGGTCTCTCCCGCGAACAATTCGTAGATGTTGCCAAGCACAATACCCCGCACGGTGACATGTACTCCATGCCTGTGCTGGCGCTCAAACTCTCTGGCGGCTCGAACGGCGTTTCTGAACTGCACGGCGAAGTCTCCCGCGATATGTGGAAATTCCTGTGGGAAGGTCGTGCCGTGAAAGATGTCCCCATTCAACACGTCACCAACGGCGTCCACACCCGCAACTGGATGGCGCGCCGCATGAACAATCTGCTTGAGAAATATCTCGGTGACGTTTGGTACGACAATCTCGACGATCACGAATTACTGGAAAAGATCGACCAGATCCCCGATAAAGAACTTTGGGGTGTTCACCTGCACCTTAAACGCAAGATGGCTTTTTACCTCACCGAACGCGTGCGTGACCGCTGGACTCATGGCGGTTTCCACCCGGTGCAAGTTGTCGCTTCGGGCGTGCTCATCAATCCCTATGCGCTGACCATTGGCTTTGCCCGCCGCTTCGCTACCTACAAACGTGCCAGCCTCATCCTCTCGGATGTGGAACGCTTGCTGGAGCTCATCAACCGCCCGAACCATCCGGTGCAGATCATTTTCGCAGGTAAGGCACACCCCGCTGATGACCCTGGCAAGAAACTCATTCAACAGGTCTATCGCACCGTCAAAAAAGCCGAGACCGGCGGTCGTATCGTCTTCGTTGAAGATTACGATATGAACCTCGCCCGTTACCTCGTCCAGGGTGTGGATGTGTGGATGAACACCCCGCGCCGCCCGTACGAAGCCAGCGGCACGAGCGGTATGAAAGCCGCCATTAACGGTGTACCAAACTTCTCTGTAATGGACGGCTGGTGGTGTGAAGCCTATAACGGCAAGAACGGCTGGAAGATCGGCGAAGAAAAAGAATACGCTTCGAACGAAGAACAAGATATCGCCGACGCCGAAAGCTTGTACACCACGCTCGAACATAAAATCATCCCGAAATTCTACGACCGCGACCCCAAGGAAATGTCCCCTGCCTGGGTTGCCTTCATGAAAGATTCAATGAAGACCGTCATTCCACAATTCTCGACCCGCCGCATGGTGAAGGAATACGTGCAGAAGTTCTACATCCCGGCGTTGAAAAAATAATTCGACCATGGACCGCAGACCATGGACCATGGAAAACCTTCCATCGTCTGTGGTCTATCGTCCATCGTCCCCAAAAGGTTCTATGTTCCCCGAAATTACCGTTACCCAACTTGGCGAAAAACTGAAAACAGACGAAAAGTTCATCCTGCTCGATGTGCGCGAACTTCCAGAGTTGGCTCAAGCCAAGATCGAAGACAGCAGGCTTGAGGTCACGCCAATGAGCCGGCTTGCGAGTGAAGGACCAGCCGCATTATCAGAGTCGGTTCGGGCGCAGGAAATCCCGGTCTACATCATTTGTCATCATGGCAGCCGTAGTGCGCAGGTGACCATGTGGCTGGCACAACAGGGATATAAAAATATCTTCAACGTGCAAGGCGGCATCGACGCCTACGCCAGGCAGGTTGACCCATCAGTTGGCTTTTACTAAAAACGAACTCCTCCCAATGCGGAGGAGTTTTTTGTCCATTAAACCAGACTGCCACCCTTGCGGGTGGCAATCGTGGGGCGCTGTGGCTTCCTTTGACTTACTTGAGGAGGGATGCCACAGCGCTGGGTTTATTACTACTATCCATGTTAGACATCACCTCCTCCTTTCATAAGGATGGCGAATTCAATTTGTTTGCCCCCGTTCGGTGACCAAAAGTATGCCCCAATTCAAATCGGATGTCAATAGGCTGATTTGGGATTCTCACAGAACTGTAATCCGCATTGCGCGATGGCGGGCGTTTGGCAGTTGACCATGGACTGTATTCCATAGTCAATCGTCTAGAGATTTTAATTCTGATACCTTTTGAGAGTCTCCGCAAGCCTTGCAGGGCTATCCTCAAAAAATCTTCGCGGCGCTTCAGCACTTCGTGGATACAATCAATTCAGGAGTCTTTATGAAAAACAATCCCAACAAACTCTGGATCTTCGTCCTCGCCCTCGGCTGGTTGTTCGACTTCCTTTTCTGGAAACATACCCCCGGTATCAACTTCGCCATCTTCTGGACAGCCTGCCTCATTGCAGGGTTCTATCTCCTCCTCAGTAACGGACACCGCCCGCATCGCACGACCTTATGGCTGCTGCCCCTCTTCGGCTTCTTCGCCGCTGTCACCTTCATCCGCTCGGAGCCGATGACCACCTTCCTCGCCTATACCTTCACCATGTTCACGCTGACCATTTTCACGGTCACCTATCTGGGCGGGCGTTGGATCCAATATACACTGGCAGACTATGTTGGTAAGCTCTTTTCTTTGGTAGGCAGCTTCTTGATCCGCCCCATCACCTTCACTGCCGACGCACGTAAAGCACAGGCAGAAGCAGGTGCACAACCTGCAAAGTACAACTTCATGCCCATCCTGCGCGGACTTGTCATCGCCATTCCCATCGTGATGATCTTCGCCTCCCTGCTCGCCTCGGCAGATGTGGTCTTCAACCAACGCCTCGAAGATTTTGTCGAAGTCTTCAAACTGGAGAACCTGCCCGAATACATCTTCCGCATGATCTATATCCTCGTCATAGGGTACGCATTGGCAGGTATTTTGCTTCATGCTTCCACCGAATCCAAAGATGAAAAGTTGGTTGGCGAAGAAAAGCCCATCATCCCTGCATTTCTTGGCTTTATTGAATCATCGATCGTGCTTGGTAGTGTGGTTGCCCTCTTTGCCTCTTTCGTTGTCATTCAATTTCAATATTTCTTCGGCGGCACCACCAACATCAATGTGACAGGATATACCTATGCTGAATATGCCCGCAAAGGTTTTGGTGAACTTGTGGCAGTTGCATTCTTCGCCCTGATGATGCTGCTCTCTCTAACTGGCGTCACCAAACGCGAAACCGAAACCCAGCGCAAGTCCTATTCTGGTCTTGGCATTGCCCTTGTTGCCTTGCTGCTGGTCATGCTCGTTTCCGCCTACCAACGCCTTAACCTCTACGAAGCCGCTTATGGTTTCTCGCGCCTGCGCACTTACACCCACGTCTTCCTGATCTGGATCGGCTTGCTGCTCGTCACCACCATCGTTCTTGAGATCCTACGCAAAGAGCGCATGTTCGCCTTTGCCATGCTCATTGCTTCCTTTGGTTTTGCCATCTCCCTCCCCATCTTGAACGTGGATGCCTTTATCGTCAATCAGAACATTCAACGCGAACTGAACGAGACTGCCATTGAAGATTTGGACTCGGTCTACTTCGTTGAACTTTCCGACGACGCTGTTCCACCTCTCGTGGCAGCGCTTCAGACTCCGTCCCTGCCTGATTCCGTCCATGAGAAAGTTGCCGCCGCCCTGGCTTGCATCCGCTACACCCGCGACCTGCGCCTCGACGACCAAGACTATTCATGGCAATCCTTCCATCTCGCCCGCGTCAACGCAGACAAGGCTCTCGCCTCTGTCAAAACCAAGATCGATGTCTTTGAGATCGACGAGTCGGAATATCCCACCAAGGCGATTTCTCCGAATGGTGATGAGTTCTTTTGCTCACCCTATTACTACGATTAACTTTGTGAAGTAAGAAGCCCATTCCATTGGATGTCTGACACTCGTAATTCTGAAATCAAAAATCCTAACGAACAGGACATCCAATGGACTTCAAACTGACCATCTTCTCTGATTACATATGACCGTGGTGCTATGTCGGCCAGGGTGTGGTCGAGAGGCTCAAAAAAGAATACAACGTGGAAGTGGAATGGCGTCCATTCTATCTCCGTCCTGATACGCCGCCTGAAGGCATGGACCTGCCGGATTACATCAAACGCGCTCGCGACAACGGCTCTGAAGAACGTCTGCGGATGATGGCAGAAATGCATGGCATGGAGTTCCGATCCACTGAACGGATCTACAACACACGGTTAGCACATGAAGCGACAGAATACGCCCGTGAACATGGCAAAGCCAACGAGTTCCATCACATTATTTTCCGCAAGGTATATGCCGAGGGATTCGACCCCGCACAATGGGATGTGCTTCGATCTGCAGCCGAAGAAGCCGGGTTGAATGCAAACGACATGCAATCCGTTGTGGAAGGCGGCAAGTACACAGAAGAAGTTGCCGGACAGGTCAACTGGGCACAACGCATCGGCGTGACGGGCGTCCCTACGTACGTCATCAATGACAAATATGCCATCGTTGGCGCACAACCTTATGAAGCGTTCAAGAGTGCCTTGGGGCAGATATTAAAAAGCTAATAACAAAAAGCGGCAGCATAGCTGCCGCTTTTTGTTTACCACACTTGCTTGTGATGAAATATTTGACAATCAAATGTTTCTGAGATCGCCTCTGCAAGAATATGGTCTACAACAATATCAGACGAAACAGGTGCTGTAGAAATTTCATATTCGAGTATACGGTTCTGTACTGCTTCCACGATCCAATCGACAGCCAATTCAGAGGGGATCTTGACTGTATTGATGACCAGATCAAAAACATCAACCGTCTTCCACGGAACCTTGTAAAACTCCTCTACAAAAGCCAGCCGAACTTTATCATTTTCCTTGACCATTTCTTCAGCTTGATCAAAGGAGATGTTGTGCTTTTCCATGATGCGCCCAATACGAACCCCCAATGGAGCCTGAACCCTCACATGAAGGACATCGGCAAACCTGCCAAGCACCTCAAATCCGCTGCGTCCAAGGATCACAACATTCCCATGCTGCGCCACCGCCTCAATGACCCGATTTAGCATTTGAACGATCACCTCGCGTTGTTTGCCACGTTGTGCGTTAAATCGCTCCCAAAAACCAGGCAACGTCTCGTACTCCTTATCGAACTCCACATAGCCGTATTGACCGAGAACATGCCCAATAAACTTTTTATCGACAAAATGATAGTCAAGTCTTTGAGCCACCCTATGAGCGATCGCATCCCCATCACTGCCAAACTCCCTGGAAATCGTAATCACAGACATGGCTTCATCTCCTTTACGCACAATGACGGATCCAAATTAATTATTGCACGGTCCATGCCTAGTTTCAATGCAGTAAACAAACTCGCCAGCTTTCGAGCTGGCGGGTTTGATAAGTCCTATTTTTCGACCTCTACGTTCAATATCCGGTCCAGCCGGAATGTGCGGTCCGCTTCACGGGTGTGACAGAAAGCCTGCAAATACAAATAGTCTGACAACCCGATCACTTCTTTGGGAGAGACCCATCGTTCGGAGATCTCACCGTCTTTATCCATATATTGGATGAACAACTTTCTACCGCTGTGAATGGCTTCGCTCAATTCAGTGGGAAGATAGATCCCTTCCTGTGGCCAGGCAGGCGAGTTGTAAATACCGATCAGGTCATCAAGAGACTTATCGATGGATTTGAGGGAATCTACCATGGTGAAGAATAGATTTTTCATGATGATCGCATCGGCAAGGGCGCGTGATCCCTGCATATTGGCAGAGATGTGAAAATCCTGCGAAAGTTGGTCAAGACCGTAAGAGGGTAGTTCGTAATAATCACGGGCTAATAACAGGGTGTCGATCAGGTTGGGAAATTCAATGGTTCGCCCCAATTTCCTATATTCGTTATCGAGAAATTGAATATCGAATTTGGCGTTGTGGCAAACAACGACCGAATCTTTCAACGCGTCGTGTAACTGATCTGCAACCTCGGCAAAGCGCGGCTTTCCTTTGAGAGCTGATGCTTCCAAGCCGTTGACATGAACCGCTGACGGCGAAAGCTCACGTTCCGGATCGATGAGCAGGTCAAGGGTCCGTTTGATGCGTTTGCCTTCGGTGATGATCACAGCGACCTGGCAGATACGATCTCCAAACCAGGGTGAAAGCCCGGTAGTTTCTATATCCAAAAATGCGAAGCGGGTATTTGAGAGTTCAAGCATATTTTTATCCACAGTTTAAATATCCCCATCTTACCGTATTTTGAAAACGCCCAATAAAGTACCTTTCAACAGTGAAATGTATTTCAGATACTTATGCAAATTTTGCATATCTATTTTTCAGATCCAGAAAAATCAACGAAATTTGAAACGTTTTCTAACCAAACTGAAAACTTTACAGAAATGGAACTCTACGTAGTACCAAGGTACTACGTAGAAGCTCGCGTTATTAAAGCTCTTTTTGTTACTCTCCTTCACAGAGACTGAAAACACACCCTTCATTTCAAACCCAGCCTCTGCAAAATAAGGAGAAAAAAATGAAAAAGGCAAGATACAAATTCATAAGTGGGATGGTTGCATTAGTTCTTACGCTTGTGAGTGTTAGCAATGCCTCTGCTTTCAATTTTGCTGTTGAAGCACAACAATCTTCAAAAACATATTATGTCAGCCCGACAGGTAGTGATGTTAGTGACTGTACACTATTGGCACCATGTAAGACATTCACAAAAGCCATGAATCTTGCAATTGCTGGAGATTCCGTCGTAGCTTTGGAAGGTATGTATACTCAAGCTTTAACCATTTCCAAAAGTAACATTACTATTGAAGGGATTAAAGCTGTTATCACTGCATCTCCCCATGGAATTCAGATCAATTCCACAGCTCAAAATGTGACGGTACGTGGGTTCACGGTTACTGGAGCGCAATCGCATGCGATCTATATTCAGGGGCAGACAGTTACAGTTGAAAACAACAAGGTCTACCATAATGTATTGGAGAATGGGACGCTAGTAAATGGTGTAATTACCTGTGGAGATACTGCATGGGGCTCTGCTATAAAAGTTGGGCTTGGTGCCTCCAATGTAATTATTCGGAACAATACAGTTTTCGAGAACTGCGGTGAAGGGATTGCATCCACTAGAGGAAGTAATGTACTTATCGAGAACAACACGGTATATGACAATAAGTCTGTCAACATCTATGTAGACAATTCTTTCAATGTACAAGTATTGAACAATAATTCATATTGCATGTCTATATTTCCAACAGGTATTGCTCTTGGCGAGGAATATTATTCCGGCTGGGGTGCGCAATTACATGATGTAACAGTATCAGGAAACACAATAACAAATTGTCCGACCGGTATCATGGCATTTCAAAGCGATGTAAGTGGAACGCTTACGAATGTTACGCTCAGTAATAACTACATTCCTTATGGGCAGAGACGCGGCATATCTCTGGATAATTCATCGAACGTGAATGTTTTGATTTCAAACAATACACACTTCAATGATATGTGGATCCGCAACCCTCAAGGTGTGACATTAACAGGAAACATCAAAGTAAGCGGTACACCAGCTCCAACCATGACCAGCGTTCCTGCAACTAGTGCACCAACAACGACAGCAACGCCTGCTTCGACACTTACATCAGTCCCAACAATTACGCAGACACCCATTCCAACGAATACAGCTGAGCCTACCTTAACTTCCGTGCCAGTTACTGAAACGTCTACAGAACCACCCACATCATCTTCCGAGGTGGTTTATGACGATACCGATGCTGGTTTTATTTACTCACCGGAATGGACCGATATTGCCAATAAAAAAGCCTATGGCAAATCTTATAAGGAAACTTCCACAAATGGGGCATCGATAACACTGGCTTTTACTGGTCAGTCCTTTAGCATCCTTTTCGCTGGCGGACCTGCTTTCAGGAATATGGATGTATATGTTGATGATATTTTGGTTGGTTCCATTAATCAAAGAATAGATAGTCGTACCTACCAAATGCGATGGGATTACACAGGTCTGCTTGAGCCAGGTGAACATGTGCTCAAACTAGTTTATGTAACAAACAAAGCAAGTAATACAAAAGGCTCATTAGATGCAGTGATCGTACACTAGATTGCAGTAAGTCATTAATACCCCATGAATTCAAGTTTCATGGGGTATTTTTATTCTTTACACTCAGTACACAATGCTACTTATCTTCACGACCAAGTTGTCGAACAACTAATGAAATGACATTTGTCGCCTTCAAATTGATTGAATCTGTACCCGCCAATGAATATAATAAATTGTGGGACAGAACTTTCAAAACTCCAGGAAGGGTTTCATATTGAGGCATTTATGAGAAAAAAGGTTCTCGTGATCGATGACGACCATGAAGTGGGTTCGCTGATCGAGACGGTTTTGGATGCCGATGGTTGTGATGTGTACTATGCATATTCTGGAATTGAGGGATTGAAACAAACATATCAGGTTCATCCAGATATTATCGTTTTGGATATTATGATGCCGGATATGGACGGGTTCACTGTCTGTTCACGCTTACGGGAAATGGTAAGCACTCCAATCTTGATGCTTACAGCATTATCCAGTGAAAAGGATATGATTCGCGGCTTCAATGTGGGTGTGGATGATTTTCTACGAAAACCATTTAACAATAATGAACTAAAAGCAAGGGTGCGGGCATTATTGAGACGTGCCAGCCAGAATTCATCTGGAGGGTCTTCTCAAATAACATCCTATGTAGATCCCTTTCTGGAGATTGATATTCCAGGACAACATGTCAAATTGGCTGGTAATGAGATCGAGCTCTCTCCAAAGGAGTTCGAAATATTGGCATGCCTGGTGCGCCAATCCGGGAAGGTTCTCTCACACCACGAGCTGGTAAGGGAGGTGTGGGGGTCTTCTTACTTGGACACAAAACCCATGGCTGCTTTGTATATTTTCTACCTGCGAAAAAAACTTCAGGATGGCAAAAACGGGCATCAGTACATTCGTACATTCTGGGGGCGTGGGTATTGGTTCTCTCCATTAGGGATGGATAACCAGTAAATTTTAGTTTCGTTCAACAGGAGAACAAGAATCGGACTTCCGAAAGGAGGTCCGATTTGTCTTAAATAAATTCAAATAAATTTCAAAAAAACGCAAACAGTTACATCACTATACTGAAGCAAGTAGGCTGATTTTATAAGGTTAGCTGGTGGTGAGTAATTTAAAGGTTGTAAGCAAAATAAAAATCCTAATAGATGGCGGGTTTGGCTGGTTCACATTTATGAATTTGTTGGCTACATTATTTCCTAAACTACCAAAAACATACAGAGAAACCAGTCTTTCTTTGTACGTATATTTGTTTGTCTTTTCTATTATCTCTTCCTTCACTCAAACGCGCTTCAGTAAATCAAACGCCGATACGATGTATCGGCGTTTTTAAATTTTGGGATGATCATACCCAAGGAGTCAATCATGACTACAAAGTTCTTCTCAGCGACATACAAACTGTTGGACACGATCGTGCTTATCACAATGATCCTTGCAGCACCATTTAATATATCTGCGACTTACATGGAGATTGGCAACCCGGTTCTGTCAACAGACAGAGCCGAATATGCTCCTGGTGAAACCGTGTTTATAAGCGGTACCGGTTTCACGCCTGGAGATTACGTCCTCACTGTGAACGGACCTGATGGTGCGCTTGATTGGGGAAGTGTCACTGCCAATGAGGTTGGCGATTTTTCCATTGTCTCTCCCCCGCTGGCTTCTGAGGGTGCGTACGAACTTAGTGTGAACCCAACCGGAGGTGATGCACCTTCTGCGAGCATTGGTTTCACTGTAACTGCGCCCGCTCCCCCAGTGGAAGAGGTAACAACAGAAGAGCCTATCTCTGAACCTGTTGTTGAGCCAACCCAAGACCCCGCAGTTGAGCCAACTTCTGAACCGACTCTTGAACCAACTATTGAACCAACTCAAGAGCCAGTTCTGGAACCAACACCTGAACTTATCCCATTCATCCTAAGCGACAAAGGAGATTATTTCCCCGGCGAGGTTGTGATACTCGATGGTGGGAATTGGCAGGGAGATTCGCAGGTGCGCATCTTCGTGAATGATGATGTAGGCAAAACCTGGTCTCGTGACGTGATCGTTGATGTAGCCGAAGATGGCACTATTTTGGATGTTTTTAATCTACCGAACTGGTTTGTTGCATCTTACGTCGTTAGTGCAGGCGGACAGCAAACCGGGCGCGTGGTAACGACCAGTTTTACCGATGCACCGCCAAAAATAACTGCCAAACAACATGAAGGGCAACAAAGCGGTGGTTCTTTTACCTCTGGCAATATCACCACATATAAAGAGGGCGACTATATCAACTTCCGCATGACATTGGAAGCAAACGCAGCGACCAATGGAAATCTTGAAGTACGCTTTACAGGAAATGATGGTACCTGCCTGTTCTTCGATGGCAGTTTTGCCCTGGGACAGATCGACAATCCCTATACTGCCGCATCTGAAAATGCCCCAGCTGTTGTACCTGGGAGCGGGGCA
>JBEBCV010000191.1:0-8819 GCA_041157505.1 Chloroflexota bacterium
CGCACGCATGAGATATACGGCAATGACTTGCTTGGTCCCATAGTCATTTCCATGACCCACGCCGCTGCCGATGTGTTGACCGTGCTTCTGCTTGCCAAGTGGGGCGGATGCAAAACCTTGCCATCCATCACGCCGCTCTTTGAAGTGATCCAAGATTTGAAAGATGCGCCAGCGATTCTCGAACAACTCTTTACATCCGATTATTACCGCGAGCATCTGCAATCTTGTAACAACGAACAGATGGTGATGATCGGTTATTCCGATAGTAATAAAGATGGCGGCTATGTCATGGCGAACTGGTACTTGTACCAGGCACAGGAGGAGATCACACGCGTCGCTGCGAAACACAACGTCAAGTTGACCATCTTTCATGGGCGAGGCGGCACCATTGCGCGCGGCGGCGGACCTGCCAACAACGCCATCCGCGCGCAGCCAGCAGGCAGCATTAACGGACGTTTTCGAGTCACGGAACAAGGGGAGATCATTGCCTCGCGTTATGCCAACCCGGGCTTGGCGCATCGTCATCTTGAACAGATCGCCAATGCGGTCATCCTTGCTTCTGCTCCAAACAAAGAAAAACAAATTCCCAAACGTTGGCGCGAAACAATGGAAGTTATTTCGCAAGCAGGGTTGCGGGCGTATCGTTCACTCGTTTATGAAACGCCGGGCTTCATTGAATTTTGGGAAGCTGCGACTCCATTGGATGAGATCAAACGTTTACAGATCGGGTCACGTCCTGCTTCGCGTGCCAAAGCAGGAGCTGTAAATCAGATTCGCGCGATACCGTGGGTCTTCTCATGGATGCAGAGTAGATTCAACCTGCCGAGCTGGTACAGCCTCGGGTCCGGTTTGGAGGCGGTGGATGACCTTCCGCTTCTGCAGGAAATGTACGACGGCTGGCTCTTCTTCAGCACCTTGCTCAACAACTCTGAGATTTCCCTCCTCAAAGCGGACATGGATATTTCCGCTTTATATGTAGACCTCGTGCCCGATAAAAAACTGGCAAGTGAGATTTTCAATACCATCCGTTCTGAATATGAACGGACACAAAATACAGTTTTAAGAATCAGCAGGCATAACGATTTGCTTGAGCTAGAGCCTGTCACACGGCAAGCTGTGCAACTCCGTAATCCGTATGTAGACCCGTTGAACTACATTCAAGTTGAGACCCTGCAACGACTGCGAAGACTTGGTGACCAGGATGGGGAAGAGGCAAAGTCTCTACGTGAAGTGATGGCGCTGACCATCAACGGCATTGCGGCGGGGTTGAGGAATACTGGATAGAGCTTGACAACTTACTAACTAGTAAGTAAAATATTTTCAATGGTCAAGATCGAAAACTCCAAACGCACAATATTGAATCTGGCTGAAGCGTTGCTGCAAGATAAGGGCTTCAACGGTTTTAGCTACGCCAATATTGCTTCTGAGTTGGGTGTGAAGAATGCAGCCATTCATTACCACTACCCCAGCAAAGAAGATCTTGGCATTGCCGTCATGCAACGCTATCGTGAACGCTTCAAGTTGTGGATCAATAACTCGCGCGTCAAAGACCTGTCCCATGCCGAAAAACTGGATTGGTTTCTCAGCATCTATGCCAACACCCGTGCAGACCAGGGCAAGGTCTGTCTTGTTGGCGCAATGGAAGTGGAATTCAATTCGATCCCTGAAGGCTTGCAAGCAGAAGTTGAAGCTTTGCACAGGGAAATGCTCACATGGTTGGAAGCAACGCTGAAAGAAGGGCGTGAGGCGGGTGTCTTCCAGTTCAATGGTGAGCCTGCTCATAAAGCCGCGTTGATCTTTTCCAGTCTGCAGGGCGCATTGCAAATGGCACGGGCGTTGGGCGCGAAAAAATTTCATGGTGTGATCGAACAGATCAAGCTGGATCTGCTCAAATAATTCGTTGTGAATTGTAAGGACCACGTGTAAGGGTATATTTTTTTATCGTCAAAACTTACTAGGTAGTAAGTTTTTTATATAGGAGAAACCATGAACGTTTTAGAACCAAAAGTCGAATCACAAGCTATTGTGAAGAAGGTATACCGCGCCTTTTTCGGACCAAACAAGTATGAGGTCAAGTCTGCTGATGAAGCCATCCTTGCAAAAGGAAAGAATTATCGTATCCCCTTCAAAGATGGCGAGTTGGCTGTTACCACTTGGGGCGAAAGCGGACCCACCATCCTGTTGATGCACGGTTGGGGCGGCGCACGCGCACAGATGACGGGGTTTGTCGAACCGTTGCTTGCGGCTGGATATCGAGTCGTCGCCTACGATCAGCCCGCTCATGGCGAGTCCGATGGCAAGATGACCAATGTTATTGAAATCTCCCCAACTTTGGATCTGGTCATGCAACGCGAAGGTAAGTTCGATGCCATCATTGCTCATTCGTTTGGGACGATCATCACTTCATATTCACTCGTGAAGCGAAACTTTCCGGCACCTTCCAAACTGGTGTATCTCGGCGCGTTCAATCGCTTGTTGGATTCGCTTCCGCGCTTTCAAGTGATCGCGAATTTGCCAGATGAGGTCATGCACGGGTTGCGAAATATGATCACCGAAAACTTTGGCAAAGATGTTCTGGATGAGATCGTCAATGAAAATTTCGTAAAGCAGATCCATATTCCAGCCTTGATGTTCCATGACCGATCCGATAACGTCACACCGGTGGAGGATAGCCGAGCCATTGCCGTCGTATGGAACGAGGCGCAATATGTCGAAACGAACGGATTAGGTCACCGCGGCGCGTTGCAGTCTGCGGAAGTGCATGAAAAGGTAATACAGTTCTTAAAGGCATAAATAAAAAGGACCCGGCTGGGTCCTTTTTATTTATCGAACTTCACGTCCATGAAGCCAGAATGTGTTGACCAAAATATGGGGAGCTTGCATCGCTTTGAACGGCGATTTTGGGTTGGCGTGTTGAATGAGTACGTTTTCCATCAAGAGTGTACTGCTAAAACTGTCGTTCGTAAAACTTTTGAGAGTCCCTTCAATAAGATATGGACCCACATAATAAAGACCTTTCATTTCTTTGTTGTATGCCTCATACACTTCAAAGCGGGTGATCGTGGTTGCATCTCTTATGGGTATAAAAGCAATTACATTTCCGCCTTGCACATCGAAGCGATCTGCTTTGCGAACGGGCATCTTTTCATCATGGATGGATGTAATACGCACATCCGTCAACGTGACAGGCGACCAATAATCTTCGCTGGACGGAAGATAAAATTGCTCATCGCCAGCAGCGGTACCGTCTATTAAATATTCCGTGGTGAGCACTTGAACTTGAAAAGGTGGTTGAGGCGTAGGTTCTTTCTTTCTGCCAAACATAGTGAAATATCTCCTTGAATAAACCTGGTAAGAAATATAATTCCAAGAGTATCAAGAGTTTCTCATTTGAAATATCCCTCTAAAGACCTAACCATTCGTCTAGGTATTTTATAAAAGATCAGGCTTTTATCTCAAAACTACTTGGATTGTCCCCCTCCCGTAAGGAAACTCTAACCTTTTTCCTACACGTGACTTTCCGCTTTTTGGTAGAATCCTCACAAGGAATTTAGGAGAAAAATTATGGCTGGCATGGAACGTTTTACACAGCGAGCAAGGCGTGTACTCAGCCTCGCCCATCAAGAGGCAGAGCGCGCCCGTCAAAACAGTATTGGTACCGAGCACCTTCTCCTCGGATTAATGGATGAAGAAGGCGGTGTGGCGGGACGCGTGCTGCGTGAATTGGGCATGTCCTCCGACCGGGTGCGTGAGGTCATTGCACGCATTTCAAGTGGTTCCCCCACTTTTGATCCCAACAAGATCGAACTGGCTCCCGAAACTCAACAAGTTCTCGAATATGCCGTGGAAGAGGCGCGCCGCCTCGGACATCACTACATCGGCACCGAGCATATTTTGCTTGGGCTGGTGCGTGTGGATTCCACTGCTCTCGAAGCGCTTCGACGACTCGGCGTGACTCCAGACCAGATCCGCCGCCAGACCCGTCGTGTGCTCAATGAGTCCGCCTCATCTTCCTCCGCGACGCCTGCCGGTCCCCAACCAGGCCGTGCTGCCGCTGGAGCCAACAACCCCAAAACCCCACTCGTCGATCAACTCGCCACCGACCTGACCTCCAAAGCCGAGGAAAAGAAACTCGACCCGGTCATCGGTCGTCAGATGGAGATCGAACGCGTCATTCAAATTTTAGCGCGTCGCACCAAGAATAACCCTGCCCTCATCGGTGAACCCGGCGTGGGTAAGACCGCCATTGTGGAAGGACTCGCTCAGCGCATCGTTGATGGCGATGTGCCAGCCCCGCTCATGAACAAACGCCTGCTCCAATTGGATGTAGGTTCCCTCGTAGCGGGCACCATGTATCGCGGTCAATTCGAAGAACGCCTCAAGCGCATCATAGATGAGTTGAAGCAATCGGGTGCGATCCTTTTCATAGATGAAGTTCATATGCTGGTCGGGGCAGGAGCCGCGGGCTCTTCCGTCGATGCAGCTAATATCCTCAAGCCAGCTTTGTCTCGCGGAGAGTTACAGGTCATCGGTGCTACCACGCTCGATGAATACCGCAAGCATATCGAATCCGATGCTGCGCTTGAACGCCGCTTCCAACCCGTACAGGTGGATGAACCCTCTGAAGAAGAGACCATCGAAATTCTCAAGGGAATTCGCCCTGCCTACGAAGAGCACCATCACTTGGTGATCTCGGATGATGCACTCAAAGCCGCTGCGCACCTGTCAACTCGTTATGTGACCGAACGCTTCCTGCCGGATAAAGCCATCGACCTGATCGATGAATCTTCTTCACGTGTACGCATGTACAAAAGCCCTGCGGCGAAACAAGCCAAGGATCTTTTCAGTCAATTACGCCAGGCACGCCAGAACCGCTCGCTTGCCAGTGAAGAAGGCAACACCGAAGATGTGCGCGAATGGGAAGAACGCGAAATAGACCTCTCCGCGCAGATCGAACGCTTGCGCACCGGCTGGGACCGCGCCAATAGCCCCGTGGTTTCTGCAGAAGACATTGCCGAAGTTGTCTCCATGTGGACAGGTGTTCCCCTGATGCAGCTTACTGAAGCTGAATCACAACGTTTGCTGAAAATGGAGGATGAACTCCGCAAAGCCATCGTTGGACAGGAAGATGCCATTGTTGCCATCTCCCGTGCGGTTCGCCGTGCCCGTGCTGGTTTGAAGAATCCAAAACGCCCGATCGGTTCGTTCATGTTCCTTGGACCGACCGGTGTAGGTAAGACCGAATTGACCAAGGCTCTTGCCAAGTTCATGTTTGGCAGTGAAGATGCCGCTGTGATGCTCGATATGTCTGAGTTCATGGAACGCCACACCGCATCTCGTTTGGTTGGCGCGCCTCCCGGATACGTCGGTTATGAAGATGCTGGTCAGCTTACTGAAGCACTGCGCCGCCGCCCGTACTCCATCGTCGTCTTTGATGAGATCGAAAAGGCGCATCCTGAAGTCCACAACATGCTGTTGCAGATCATGGAAGAAGGTCACCTTAGCGATGCGAAGGGACACAAGGTTGATTTCCGCAATGCCATCATTGTGATGACCTCCAACATCGGCGCAGATGTGATCAAGCGTCAGTCGAACCTGGGCTTTGCGCTCAAGCGCGATGAAGTTACCGAAGAAAAACTTTCATACGAAGACATGCGCAAGAAATTGAGCGAGTCGCTCAAGCGTGCCTTCCGCCCTGAGTTCATCAACCGCGTGGATGCGATCGTGATCTTCCGCTCGCTCAACAAGGATGATATCCGCAAGATCGTCAGCCTCGAGCTTGCCAAGGTTGCGGAACGCCTCAAAGACCATGATCTGAACCTGGTTGCCATCGAAGAAGCTTTGGCTCTGCTCGCAGAACAAGGCTACGACTCGGAGTTCGGTGCCCGTCCGCTGCGCCGTGTGATCCAGATGAAAGTTGAAGACCCGCTTTCTGACAAATTACTCTCCGGCGAATTTACAGACGGCGATAACGTCACTATAAAAGTGGACGATGACGGCGAGATCGCTCTTGAAAAAACGTCTGAACCTGTTGCAGAGCCAAGTCTGTAAAGAAAGAATATGGTGTAGGGGCGCGGTTACCGCGCCCCTACGATTTAATAATGAATAAGCAAGAACTCCTAAAGCAAGCTGATTACACCTTCCAGCGCGGAAACCGCGAATTGGCAAAAAAATATATTTCCGACATCCTGACTGACCATCCAGAAGATGAGCAGGCATGGATGCTCCTTGCACGTGTGGTGGATGAAAAAGAGCGCAAGGTTCAGTGCTTTGAACGTGTGCTCAAGATCAACCCCAAAAATGAAGAAGCAAAATTAGCGCTTGTCCGTGTACGCTCTTCGATCGACCCCACTCTTCCGTTACCAAGGCAGATCAAGCCGATCCAACCCCAGCCTCAGCCATATCGCAATGTGGTGCGGGGTGCTGTAATTGTCGTACTGGCTGTTCTATTTTTTGGAACAACCGGATTTGTTATTGCACGAACCAACCCCGATTCCCAGATCGCCAAAGTATTTGCACTTGCCACACCTACTGTTCTCAACAGCACTCCGCTTTCAGATGATGTTGCTCCACAAACGCGTGCGGAAGTCAGTGAAGCCTATCCTCAATATGCTCCATTAGTGGATGCGTTATTGGGCTTTGCACTGGAAAATGCCAAGACCGGTATGGAAGGTGCCCCTGAACGCCCGGGCGATGCGATCATTACCTCTGACTCATCAGGGTTGGAAGCCATGTCTATTTTGACGAACAGCCTGCCTCAACCAGGGTCGATGACGTCAGTGACGATCACCGAACAGCAGTTAACATCTTGGATCGCGATGGAAATGAAAGATAGCCCTGACCTGCCATTGAATGATATTCAGATCTATTTGCGGGATGGCAAAGTTCAAATATGGGGTATGGTCACGAGAGGCGAAAACTCCACATCTGCCTTGGTGGTTGGTGAGTTATCGATCGATGAAAATAAATATCCATATTTCAAGATCGAGTCGATGCAGATCGGTCAGCAGATCGTTCCGGGGCTGTTCCTCTCCCAGATGGAAGCGTGGCTGAATCAGTCGCTCGGAGATGCGATCAGCAAGAACGCACCAGGGCTGCAATTGGTCAGCCTCAAGGTGACGAGTGGGTTGATCACCGTTTCCGGGACGAGATAAAGGCTTGAAGTGTTGAACCAGCCAAAGGTCCGCTGTGAGGCGGGCTTTTTGTTATCCTGCATTAAGGAAGTTTTCGCATTACGCCGCGTCTTATCCGTAGAATCCTGTTGAAGCAGGACAAAAGGAGAACTTATTATGAGTACAAATTATGAAACCGTTACGCTGGCTGGGGGATGTTTCTGGTGTTTGGAAGCTGTTTATGATGAAGTGAAGGGTGTGCTTTCTGTAGACTCGGGTTATGCCAATGGGCATGTGAAGAACCCATCATATCGCCAGGTGTGTAATGGAGATACGGGCATGCTGAGGTGGTGCAGATCAAGTTCGATCCTTCTGTGATCACGTTCCGCGATTTGCTCAACATTTTCTTTGTGATCCACGACCCGACCACGCTCAACCGTCAGGGTGCGGATACAGGCACGCAATATCGCTCGGGTATTTACTATCACACACCTGAGCAAAAGACTATTGCAGAAGCGCTTATCAAAGAATTGGATGCCCAGAAAATTTGGGGCAATCCGATCGTGACCGAAGTGGAACCGATCAAGGATTTCTACATCGCTGAGAATTATCATCAGGAATATTTTGTGAACAACCCCAATCAACCTTATTGTATGGCAATCGTTGCACCGAAGGTCAGCAAGTTCCGCAAGCACTTTTTGGAGTTGTGGAAGAAGCAGGCAGCTTAATTAGAAAAGGTGGCAGTCACTTTGAAAGTGACTGCCACCTGAATAAACGGGGAAAATAGTTTGTTATACTGTTCCAAACTTATGACCGAGAGCAAGACACCCAACTTTTATATCCGAGACCTCCCGATCTACGGCGACGCCATTCTCGCGCCGATGGACGGGTATTCTGACTGGCCGTTCCGCTCCATATGCCGCGAGCTTGGTTCTGCCATGAGCTATACCGAATTCATCAAGGTCGAGAAGATCCTTAGCAAGTCCAAGCAGCCTGCCAAACGCATGTATTTCACCGAGCCAGAACGTCCCATTACGTTTCAGGTTTATGGTGATGACCCGGATCTCATTTTGCAAGCGGCATTGAAAATTCAGGAAAACAACCCAGATGTGATCGATCTTAATATGGGTTGCCCCGCCAAGACCATTGCCGAACGTGGTGCAGGCGTAGGGATGATGCCTTCTCCGCTCCGCATCGCGCGCACGTTCCGTAAACTGGTCAAACATTTGCGTGTGCCGGTCACTGGCAAGATCCGTCTTGGCTGGGACAGAAATAAAAATTACAAACTCATCGCCCGCATCGTGGAAGAAGAAGGCGCTTCACTTATCGCTGTTCATGGGCGCACGAAAGAACAACGTTACGCTGGCAACGCCGATTGGGATGCGATTGCCGAGGTCAAATCATTGGTGAAGATTCCCGTTATCGGCAGCGGTGATGTGAAAACTGTTGCTGATATTGACCGCCTGAAAGCGCATGCCAACGTTGATGCTGTAATGATCGGGCGCGGTGCGATCCCCAACCCGTGGATCTTCTCGCGCCTTGACCGTGACCAGGTCCCGCCGGAGATGGTCAAAGCGACCATACGTAAACATCTCGCGCGCAGCGTCGAATTTTATGGCGATGAAGATGGTTCACGTCTCTTCCGCAAGAACGCCGTCCAATATGTGATGATGAATCATCTTACCCGCGACGAACGCCGTGAGATTC
>JBEBCV010000192.1:0-3307 GCA_041157505.1 Chloroflexota bacterium
TTTGCTGCGATACATGATGGATGAGCAGCCTTTGGCGGCATAGCCATATTTGTGCAGATCGGTGGAGATGGAGGTGACACCTGGCACAGTGAAGTCGAAGTCGGGTACGTCATAACCAAGTAGACGCATGAACGAAAGGTGAATGCCGCCCACACAGGCATCCACATGGAAGAGTAGGTTATGTTTTTGCGCGATGCTACCGATCTCACGGATAGGGTCGATGACACCTTGTGAATAGCTCGGCGCAGATGCCACCAATAGAATGGTGTTTTCGGTAATGGCTTTTTCCATATCCTCGGCGCGGACTTGGAAGGTCTGCGGGTCAATATCCACGATGACAGGTTTGACGCTGAGATAATGCGCGGCTTTGTGGAAGGCGGCGTGCGCGGTCTTGGGTACGATCATCTCAGGTTCTTTGATGTGCGGTTTGGTGAAGCGTGCCATGTCACGTGCGGTTTTCACGGCAAGCATGATGCTCTCTGTGCCGCCAGAAGTGAGGTTGCCGACTGCGTTTGCGTCACCGCGCAAAAGGTTGATGACCATGCGCACCACATCGGTTTCGAGTTTGAGGAGCGAAGGGAAAACAGTCGGGTCGAGTCCGTTCTCGCTCAGGAATTGCATGTAGGCTTCACGTGTCACCTCAGCGGGGTTTGTGCCGGGGTCGTAGGTGTAGCAAAATACTTTGCCCGCCTTCCAATCCATGTCTTTACCTTTGAAGGCTTGCAAAGTCGCCATGATTTCTTGTTTCGAAAGTCCATTTTGCGGAATTTGCATTTTATCTCCATCTAACCAGTCACTACTCACTATTCACTGCTCTACTGCCCCAACATCCTACTCAACTCCATCACATCACCGGTGCGGGCACGCAGGTTGCGGGTGAGTAGTTGGATCGTTCCCATTGCCACTTCCACGTAATCGCTCATGATCTCATAGAAAGAAGTCTGGTCGAGGCGCAGCAGAGAAGTCTCTTCGATGGCGCGGATGGTTGCCGTGCGCGGCGAAGAATCCAGCATTGAGAGTTCACCAAAGACAGCACGTGCGCCAAGTTGGTTCAACACACGGTTATCGTCCACTACTTCCACCTTGCCATCGACGATGATGTATAAACTGTCGCCGATCTCACCTTCACGAATGATCTCATCCCCGGTCTGCACGATCATTTCGTGCAGCAAGTCTGCCAGTTCAGCGAGAGCTTCATCGGGTGTTTTTTCGAACATGCTCAGTGATTTCAAAATGATCACGCGTTCCACAGTTGAAAGCATAGTCTTTTCCTTTCTCTTTTGCATCACCATACGGCTCAGTAAAGACTCGTTCGAGGATGCCAATACGTCCATCGCTTGGTTGTCGAGCGAGATCCCCATTCCATCTGCAAACTCAATTGCTGTTGCTACCAGCCATGGATTTTCCCTGGCGAGCGGGTTGTTCAAAATATCCATCACGCGCCCGGCAGGGGGTAGAAACGTCTGCTTGTATTCGCTGCCCATTTTTTCCAACGTTTCTTTTGGCGCAAAATCTTCCAAAAGCGGAATGAACACCTTCTTATGATTTTTGCTCAGCGTTGTATCCAGCACTTCAATGGCATACGACCTGCGGTTCGCATCGCGGCGTTGAATGGCATTTTGTGCACGCTGAATGGGGTGCGGTTCATAAACGAACTCAAAAAGATAAAAAAGCCGTTGGATGGTTTCATTCAGATCATGACTCGCCGCACGCGAAAGGACTTCGGTCTTTGTGGATTTCTCGAGATCGTGAAGCGTTCCCAGCAGCCAGGCAGCGCGTCTTGACTCCGCTGTGATCTGCTCATTCACCAGCGAAATGGATTCTCCCTCAGGTTTGTATCTGCAATCGTGCAAAGCGGTCAATGTCCGCGAGCGGACGCCCGCATTGGTGTGATGGATCAAGCTTTCGAGTACTTGGATCGCTTCTTCGCTTTTGATGTGGGAACAGGCACGGATCAGACGCAAATGAATATGTCTGTGCAGGGCTGCATCTTTCAAGGCAGCAATAATGGATGGCAGGGCTGCATTGCCGCCTCCCACCAGAGCATTGAAGGCAAGGCTGCGGGTCTGCGGTGACCCCAAGGCTTGAATAACCGATGGATATATTTCTGCGTGCTGGATTTTCGCTGCCGCTCGCAGGGCTGACTTTCTAACGTTCAGGTCATCATCCATCAAGAGCGGCAGAAGAACATCCCATAAAAAGGGGTTCGCTGCTTCCATGATCAAAGCCGCCGCATCTTTGCGATTTTGATCTCCATTGGATTTTGCCAATTCTACAAGGCGTTCATGTGCGGCGGTCGAGGTCGATGCATTTGAAAGGCTCAACGCACCGATCATTGCGCCGCGTTGGGTGGCAGCATCTTCTTGAGCAAGGAGGTTGAGTGCTGTGCTTGAGTCCGCGCCGAGGACGATCAACGCGCGTGATGCTGTTTCACGTACGCTTGGGTCGGTTTCTTTGCGTAGTTGGATTTGAATATCTCGCAGGAGTATGGAAAGTTTCAGACGTTCAATGCGGTTGATGACATCTCTGCGTACTTCCGGCAACGGCGAGCGGACTTGTTCTGCAAGGTCATCAATAAATGTGGCGCTTTCGCTTTTTTCCAACAGGTCGAGAGCGTATAAGACTTCGGTGACATGAGCACTTCTTAGAGCATTGCGTACGACTTGGATACTGCCTGCATCGGTTAATGGAATGCCCTTGTCGCCGAACCGCCGTTTGTGCAGGGCTTCTGTCAACGCGATGGGGTAGGCACGGATCAATGCCATGCAAAGGATGATCCAGATCACTGCAGAGACGAGATAAATATAGGTAAGTTGAATCGCGTTGAATTTGAGCGTGGTGTTGAATAGCAGTAGCAATCCGCCTGCCAGCCCAATTGCCAGCGGCTGGATGATACCCTCGGTAACGGTCTGTGCACGGGCGCGGATCCGTTCATGGATGGGTTGGTAAAGCAAATTATCTGCGGTTTGGTCGAGCGAGAAGCCCAGTCCTTCGTTCGTGAACTTCCCGGCAACAGCCAACCAGAAGAGAACTGATGTCATTTGTGGGTTGAGTGTGCCAGTGGCAGCCAATGCTGCCATACAGAGAAGCGTCTGGGTGGGGGTGGCTAAGAGACCAGCACGCAAGCCGAAACGAGAAATGATGCGTCCCGTCAGGAACATATCTGTAATGAAGCCAAGCAGGCCGACGAGTGCAAAGAATCCACCGATGAATCCAGCCATTTCATCCGCTGAGGGATATTGCAGAGCGGCACGGTCGTAGAAGATATTGTCGAGGATGAAATAAGAAACCCGCCAGATCGTGATGA
>JBEBCV010000193.1:0-7264 GCA_041157505.1 Chloroflexota bacterium
TGTTCGCTGCTCATCAAGAACGGTGTGCCGACTTTTTCTTTGGATGAACCCGTGAGAGCGTTAGTTCCTGTGCGCCAGCAATATGGCATCCTCGAAGGCAATGGCACGATCATTGAGATCATCGTTTCACGCGATGATGTTAAAGTGCCGCAGTTCGATAATTTCAGAAATTATCTGCAGCGTCATTTTGAACTGCGCCCGATCATGAGCAACCCAAAGCGCAAGATCATTTTGCGCGAGATGACAACAGAATGGACTGTAAAGCAGGAACATGTACTCAGCTATAAAGCGCCGAAGGGTGTGAAGGTGTTGAGCGAACGCGTAAAGATTCCTGATTACCCTGCCTGGGTGAAGTTGGAGCTATATCGTTCGTCCATTCAACTTTCCACGCGCGGCGAAGAAGGTGACTATGCCGATGGCGGTTTGCTGGTCATCAGTAAGGGTATGGTCCTTTCGCTGACCATGCTCAAGTACGAGAATGACCCGGTGGCGGCGTATTTCTATGGTTCGATGCAGTGCGACTATCTACATGACTTATTGAAGAACGATGAGCCCGTCCTCACCGCCACCCGTGACGGTATCAACTGGTCACATCCTTTCGCGAAGGCGTTGCGCCTTGCGGTGGAATCAAAACTCGAACCTCTTATCGAAAAAGAACGCAAGCATGCCTTGCGCGAAGAGCAGACCAAGCTCGACAAACAACTTCGTCAAAAGATCAACCGCGCCTTGCATGAGTTGAATCACATTGCACTGACCGAGTTGAGCAACCGCAAAGAAGGCGAAGCCCGCATTCAACTTCCAGCCTCAGGCATGATGTTCTTCCCCGAACGCGCCTACGTGCAAACGGGTCGCACGCTTTCGCTTATTCTGCGAGCCGACATTACCAAGAAAGCCAAACCCAACGCTGTGGTGGAAATTTCTTCGAACAGTCCTGAAGTCATTATTCTGACCAGGCAGGTGAAATTGAAACCGCACAAAGCGGACCCGAATGTGGGTGAAGCGATCGTACGCGTGGAAGGTCGTCAAGTTGGTGGGGAGGGATTGGTCATAGCACAGGTCAATAAGATGCATGCGCAGGCGATGGTACAGGTCCATTCGAAGAAAGAGGTCCTCGTCGAGCCGCCCGCCCGCAACAAGAACATGCTCTTCAACGATATCCGCTTCGACGACCGCATGGACCCGCGTCAGCGTGTGTATTTCGACCGCGTCAATTCGAGCATTGTTATCGCAACGAATGCACCTTCTGTGAAAAGATATTTGGATGAAAACAACCGCCTCGATACCACTGCGCCAGGTCAAGTACTGTTAGCAGAGCTCGTCGCTGAAGCCGTGTGTCGTGAGATCGCCCGCGAAGGAGTGGAGAAGGGACGCTTCCTCGTCCTCGAAGGCTCTGAAGCGGATGCGATCCAAAACCATTTCATCCGTTTGCAGAATCGCTATTCACATTTGATCCACGAACATATTGTGACAATTGAATAGTAGACAATAGACAACAGACGATAGAAAACAAAAAAAGGACGATAGCCATGGTCAATGAGCTATCGTCCTTTTGATTTGCCGCAAAGCCGCGAAGAACGCCAAGAAAATTTCTTAACTTAGCGACCTTAGCGCTCTTAGCGGTTAATTATTTAACCGTCAGCCAAACACCAAGCATCACCACTCCAAAGCCGATAACACGTTGAAAATCGATCGACCGTGGAGTCATGCCAAGCAAACCGAAATGGTCGAGAATGGATGCGACAAGGATCTGACCAGCCAGCAGCGTGATCAACGCACCAGCCGCACCAATACGGGGGATCATATATCCCATCGCTGTGATGACGATCAAGCCAAATGCACCAGCTACAAGCGCATACCATGGCACACTTTTCCATTGCCCCAGCTTGGAGCCAACGAACAGCATGGGGATCAATGCAGCGATCGCACCGCCAAGGTGAATGATAAAAACACTTTCCAATGAGCCCAGCTTCTGCGTGATCATGCTCGAAAGCGGACCTTGCAAACCAATTGCCATCCCACCTGCCAAACCAATAAGAATGATCAAAAAGAGAGTATCCATTCGTTTCCTTCTCAACTACAAATGACAGACCACCAGAAATGGTTTATCGTCCAATTTTATTCTTCCACATATGGCACATAATCAGCACGGGCAACACCTTGCTTGATCGCCATCTCCGCCACAGCACGAGCCACAGCATGATGCACCTTTTTATCAAGGGGATTCGGCACCAACTCACCGGGCGGAGTCATGTTTGCGATCGTCTCTGCCGCTGCCACCAGCATCTCTTGCGTGATACGTGATGCATTCGAATCCACTGCACCGCGGAAGATTCCCGGAAAACCCAATACATTGTTCACAGACTTGCCGTCCGCTGCAAATGCAGCGCCTTGCTCCATGGCAACTTCGGGGTCGATCTCAGCGTTCGGGTTCGAGAGCGCGAGGATGATCTGTCCCTTACGCACCATTTCCGGCTTGATAAGATTCGGCGCACCTGTTGTTGCAACTACAATATCGCACTTCGCCATGATGTCTTTCAAATTGGATTTGACGCCGCCCAACTTTTCAAAGCGACTCAACGCCTCAGGACTCAAATCCGCACCGTGAACGGGATTTCCCGTCAAACGCATCATCATCTGACCGATAGCCTGCCCAGCCGCTCCAAGCCCGATCTGCCCGATAACGGCTTTCTTCATATCCATGCCGGCTTCGCGCGTGGCGACCATCAAAGCGGCAGTGGTGACAACCGCCGTCCCATGTTGGTCATCGTGCATGACGGGGATATCCAACATGGCTTGCAGACGTTCTTCGATCTCAAAACATCGCGGTGCCGAAATATCTTCAAGTTGTATCGCCGCAAAGGTCGGTGCAATGGCAGCAATGGTATTGATGATCTCGTCGGTATCCTTGGTGTTCAATAAAATGGGTATCCCCGAAAGCCCCACCAGGGTTTCCATTAACATGGCTTTGCCTTCCATCACAGGCATGCCCGCCACCGCGCCGATATCTCCCAGCCCGAGCACAGCTGTCCCATCGGTGACAATGGCAACCATGTGGCTGATGCTGGTATACAAGCGCGCCTGAGACGGGTCTTTTGCGATTCGCAAACAGACCTCTGCCACACCAGGTGTATAGACTCGGCGTAACGTTGTCAATGATTCGATCGGATATCGTGAACGAATGGCGATCTTCCCCTTCTGATGTAGTTCAAGCACCTCATCACGAACTTCGATGATCTTCGTGCCTTCGTTCGCCTCCATTGCGGACAACACAGCAGCGAGGCATTTCTCGTCCTCAGCCGTGATGGTAATATCCCGCACCACATGCTGAGATGTTTCGGTTAAAAGTACCAGACTGCCCACGTTCCCACCCGCCTCGGCGATGGCGGTCAATAGTTTTCCCAGCACGCCTTTTTTTTGCGAATTTCGCACGCGTACAATGCGCATGATCTTCTGTTCCCACGCCATGATTTTCTCCTTTTCGGTTATGTTCATTTTATCGCTTGTTACACACATTTTAATAAGTTCGCAAACGGCACCTTAGCCGCCTATTTTGAGGTTTTAGTGATAAGACAACACCCTATAAAGCGAATACCGCGAAGCGACTTCGCGGTATTTGAATGGTAAACATCAGGAAAGGGATTGGGGCCTTTCGAGCTACATCAACAGTCCATGCAATTCATCGAATGAGTTGATGACCTCACACTCAGCGTCGGGGAAGAGAAGGTTTGGGTCGAAGAGAACAGGCATAAGTCCGGAACGAAGCGCGCCCACTACATCGGCAAAGTAATTGTCGCCAACATACATCGTTTCATTGGCAGAGGTCCCTGAGAGTTCCAATGCACGTTCAAAGATGCGCGGATGCGGCTTGAACGATTGCACTTCACCGCCCGCCAATAAAAATTGAAAGTAGCCTTTCAGACCCAGTTCTTCGAGTTCGTTGTGAAAAGGGGTTTCACGGTTGGATACAACTCCTAGCACGTACCCTTTGTTTTGAAGAGACTTCAAGAGATCGTGAATGCCTTCTGGTAAATGTGCCTGCGGTTTGTATTTCATTTCCATGCAGTCGGAAACGTGAGGAGCAAGATCGACCGCTTGCTGCTTTTGAATGCCCAATGCAACTAAACGGCGTTGTGTAAAGTTTACCCAAAATCCTTTTCGGTCATCCTCGAACTTTTTGCCATCTTCCTGAATATCAAGAGAGTTCGCAAAATAAAAATGTTCCCAACGCTCGGCACGGGTCTGGTCTTCATCGGAGGGTTCGAGTCCCATGCCTTTGACACAATCCGCGAATACATCACGCGAGGCAGGGCGGTTCAAACGCAGGGTTCCATCGAGGTCGAATAGAACGGCTTTGATATTTTTTACCTGATGATCCATTTTATGAGTTACCCACCAATGTGAGACATTTCCACTTTAGGAAGCGGAATGGTATTTTTAGAACGGATCTCGGAATAGCGATCGGTACGTTTACCCCAAACTGTTTCGATCTTTTTTGCGATCTCTTCATCACTTGCACCATTGCGAAGCAAGTCACGGAAGTCATGTCCTTTGACCGCGAACAGACAGGTGTATAGGCTGCCCTCCGCAGAGAGACGCGCGCGGTTACAATCTCGGCAAAAAGCCTGAGTGACCGATGCGATCAAACCGATCTCGCCTTTACCATCTTTATAACGCCAGCGTTCAGCCACCTCGCCCTGGTAATTCGGGTCTACCGGTTCAAGCGGAATTTCCGCATTGATAATGTTGACGATCTCTTTTGCAGAGACCACATCGTTCATACGCCAGCCATTGGTGCTGCCAACATCCATAAATTCTATAAACCGTAGAATGTACCCCTTCTCGCGGAAGAAATGCGCCATGGGCAGAATGCTTTGTTCATTCACGCCGCGCTTGACCACCATGTTGACCTTGATGGGTTCAAGCCCGGCGGCTTTGGCGGCATCCATACCTTCCAACACTTTTTCGACCGGGAAATCCACATCGTTCATGGATTTGAAGATTTCATTGTCAAGTGAGTCGAGACTGACGGTGACACGCTTCAACCCTGCCTTTTTTAGCTGGTCGGCAAACCGGGGCAAAAGCGCCCCATTGGTAGTCATCGTCAGATCAAGATCGGGGATTTGCGACAACATCGAGACCAGTTCAGGGAAGTCCTTGCGCACGAGCGGCTCGCCGCCCGTAAGCCGGATCTTCTTTACGCCAAACGAAACGAACAGACGCGCCAGCCGCGTGATCTCTTCGAACGTCAGTACCATGTCGCGGTGCAGGAACTGGTAATCTGGACCGAAAACTTCTTTTGGCATGCAATACACACAGCGGAAATTACATCGGTCTGTTACAGAGATCCGCAGGTCGCGCAAAGGACGATTGAGCGTATCAAGAAGGGTCATATTTTTTCTCTGACGCCCATGTAGATTTATATAAGTTCGTACGGGCGTGCGGCGATTATATCAATTTTATTAACTAAACCGTACCTGCAATTGACGCGAGTTGCTACCCATGCTATGATGACACAGTCATTATTCTTTTTTTATTTAGGAGCATCATGAGTTTTGAATTTATTCTTCGCATTATTGGCATGATCGTACTTGGCATCTCTGGGGGATTTTGGGGTTTTGAATTTTCACGATACACACCGGAAGATGCGGTTCGTACCACACTTATTTTCAGCCTGGTCGGTGCTCTGACAGGCTTGATCCTCACCCCTTACTTTACAACTCGTCCGGCACGCGCCATCCGTTCCATGTTGGGACGCATGACTGCCGAAAGTTTATTTGCCGGGCTCACTGGGCTTGTGGTTGGCTTGCTCATTGCCGCATTGCTAGCATTCCCGCTTTCGATGCTGCCTGAACCATTCAGCCAGATACTCCCTTTTATTGGTGTGTTGATCTTCTCCTACTTTGGCGTGTCTCTCTTTGTGATGCGTCAGGGCGATATCATGGGTTTGCTCAGCGCCCTGAGTGGGCGCGGCGAAAGTGGCGGCTCCTCCTCATGGACCAATCTCAACCGCAACATCCTGCTCGACACCAGTGTAATCATTGATGGGCGTGTGTCCGACATTGCCAAGACTGGCTTCCTGCCCGGCACGTTGCTCATTCCGCGCTTTGTGTTGAACGAGCTTCAATACATCGCCGACTCTCCTGATGGGGTTCGCCGTCAGCGTGGTCGTCGCGGCATGGAAGTGCTCGCCGAGCTGCAAAAACTCCCCAATGTTCTTGTTCGCATCTCAGACATCAACGTAGATGGTGTGCGCGAAGTGGACGACAAACTGGTCGTACTCGGCAAACAGCTTAAGAGTCCGATCCTCACCAACGATTACAACCTCAACCGTGTCGCCGAACTGCAAGGCGTGACAGTGCTCAACATCAACGAACTGGCAAATGCTGTCAAGTCCGTGGTTTTGCCGGGCGAGATCCTGCGCATCAACATCATGCAGGAAGGCAAGGAACATGGTCAGGGTGTGGGCTACATGGACGATGGCACCATGGTCGTGGTCGAAAATGGACGCGAATACATCGGTGAATACATGGATGTGAACATCACCAAAGTCCTGCAAACCGCCGCCGGTCGCATGATCTTCGGACGTGTCGAAGAAGAGAATGGAAAGAAGAACAAAAGTAAGTGACCAGTAAGCAGTAATCAGTGAACAGGGCGTCGAAAGGCGTCCTGTTTTTTTATGCGGTAAAATATTCCAATAAAAAAACTTAGTGACACTTCGACAAGCTCAGCGCAAGCCTTTGTGTCCTTTGTGTTTACCGAAGGAAACCATGCTGAAAATTTACAACACCCTTACCCGCAAAACTGAAGAATTCCAGACCCTCGAACCCAACAAAGTCAAAATGTATATTTGTGGTGTCACGGTCTATAACGATGCACACGTTGGGCATGCGATGTCTGCCATCGTGTTCGATATCATCCGCCGCTACCTTGAATTTCGCGGATACAACGTAAAGCACGTCATGAACTATACCGACGTGGACGACAAGATCATCAACCGCGCCAATCAACTCGGCGAAGACCCGCTCAAACTTTCGGCACGTTACATTGCCGATTACGCCGCCGACCTGCAGAGTCTCAATGTACTGCCTGCCACCTCCAACCCGCAGGTGAGTACAACCATGCCGCTTATCATCCAATTCATTGAAGGGCTGATCCAAAAAGGTCACGCTTATGCCGCGGAGAATGGCGATGTCTACTTCCGCGTCACCAGTGACGATGACTATGGTCGCCTCTCCGGTCGCAAGCTCGAAGACATGCAAGCCGG
>JBEBCV010000194.1:0-5362 GCA_041157505.1 Chloroflexota bacterium
CTTCGGCGGTGGGAGCAGTGGCAGTTGCGCTTGTCATTTCACAAATTAAAGAGATTCGCAAGCAGGGCATGGTCTTTGTGACTGCAGTGGTCATCTTCGGGATCGCGACCATTATCTTCGGCATCACCAAATCATTCATCGTGGCATGGCTGGCAATTGCTGTCACCGGCGGAGCGGACGGGGTCAGTACCATTGTGCGGAACACCATCCGACAGTTGCAGACGCCTGATCACGTCCGTGGGCGTATGACGAGCATCAACCAGATCTTCTTCATGGGTGGACCTCAACTCGGTGAGATCGAAGCCGGGGCTGTGGCGCAATTCTTCGGCGCACCATTCGCGGTCATTACAGGTGGTATCGGTTGTATCGTTGGAACCTTGCTTATCATTTGGAAGTGGCCGCAGCTTAGAGAATATAACGGCGATGAACCTATTGAGGCAGGTGGATCATTCCCAAGCCCATCCACCGGAGTATCCATCATTGCGAACCGCGTGCGGAAACAGTAACCCTAAGTGACAGTCACCTCACAGGTGACTGTCACTTTTTATTGTGGCAGGTTTTCGATCAGGTCTTTCATCTCATTCAACACAGCTTGATGGATCGCCTCTGTTTCTGTCGTTCCCAATTCTTTGGCATAAATCGGTGTCCCAACCTGGATGGTGACCGCCACTGGCTTTTCGTTGAACATGACCATGCCCAGCAACTGTAATGCCGTTGCCAGCTTTTCTTTTTCTTCTTTTGTCTTTTTGATCCTCAATAACCAGTGTTCGGCGTACTTCTTTGCGACCACATTCCGCACCAACACGGGTAAGATCGCTGTGTCAGGTGCCATGCGAATGAAGACGCCTACGCTGTCCGTCCAATCTTTCAATGAGTCAACTGCGCCGGGGTAAATATCCGGGTCGGGCTCAATATGTCCGGCAGGGAAGGTGAGAATGGCACCGCCTTTTTTAAGGTGGGCGCTGACCTGCCGCACAAGCGTCATGCGTTTTGCAGGGTCGTCGTAGACGTAGAACAGTTGCGCTGTTGTATGCGGAAGTGCATTTAAAAACGGTCTATCCAAAGCGATGATGTGCAGGTCTTTGCGGTTCAAGGCGGCAAAGAGCGCGACAGTATCGGTCATGCCGGGGTGGTTGGACAAGGCAAGAAACGATGACTCAGGAATCCGGTCCGCGCCGATGATGCGGATATCTTGCACATAACGGCGGGAGAGATTCCATCCACCTTTCACAATTCCATGCGCGCCAACAATGTCGTCATATTCCACTACATGCTTGGCAAAAGTTTTGGCAGGCTTGCGAAAAAGGAAACGCAGCAGGCGGGAGAGCAGGGGAGAATCCTGCCAACCGAACGAGGATACGAGATCATCGAGATTGATTTGGGTGAGGGTTTCGAGGTTGGATGTCATTCGCGTTCGATGGTGAATGTGAGCGGATAGCCTTGCATGCCCGCAGCTTGATGGGCGTGTTGCACACGCTTCTCGGCTTCGATGCGTGGCAGGGTTTGGACGTAAGCAGAGCCTTTGATGTGGGCTGCCAGCATGATCTCTGCAGCACGGTCATTACCAAGGAAGAAGATCTGCTTGAGCACTTCAACCACAAAATCCATTGGGGTCACGTCGTCGTTATGGATGATGACGCTATAAAGCGGCTCGAGATCCGTGTCTGTTTCTTCGATGATCTGAATTTCAGGCAAAGCGTGAGAGTTCATGGAGTTGTCAGTTGTTTCATTTCTTCTGCATTTAGTTCGATATCTGCCGCTTCAAAATTTTCGCGGATGTGAACCGGGTTGAACGACATGGGAATGGTGATCACGCGTGGATGCGCAACGACCCATGCCAGACCAATTTGATAGATCGTGGCGCTGTGTGTTTTGGCAATGGTTTCAAGCGCCTTGTTCGAATGGAAGTTGCCTTGATTTAGCGGTTCATAGGCGGTCAGTAAAATGTCGTTTTGCTGACAATATTCCAGCACGCCGTTCTTTACATACGAACGGTCTGCCAGACTGAACGGAACCTGATTGGTGATGATGGGCGTTTCAGAAAGTGTCTGCGCTTGTTTGAGCAATTTTAAATTGAAGTTGCTCACGCCAAGATGTTTTACCTTGCCATCCCGCACAAGTTTGTTCAAGGCGCGAAACGTATCTTCATACTTTGCACCTGCACTGGGCCAGTGGATGAGATACAAATCTATGTAATCCATCTTGAGATGGCGTAGAGAATTTTCGCAAGCTTTCAACACATCGTCATAACGCAAATGGCTTGGAATGACTTTGGAGGTGATAAACACATCTTCACGCTTCTTGCCTGATTCGCGAACCGCTTGCCCAACCAGATCCTCGCTGTGTCCGCTTGCATACATTTCGGCGGTGTCGATGTGGGTGTAGCCGATCTCCAATGCATATCGCAAAGCAGATAGAGATTTTTCATCCACGGTGTGGTTGGGTGTGGAGCCGCCACCGATCTTCCATGTGCCGAAGCCGATTTTGGGTAACGATAAAGTAGGGAGAGTTTCGTATTTCATGCACTGATTTTACACAAGAAAATCCCATTCGCGCGCTTCTGTGGAATGGGATTTTTACCAAATACTTTTTTTGATTTAATCTGATAAAGTTTCAGCCAAAAGATTTTTCACGGCTTCGATCTGTTCATTGTCGCCGATAAAACCAATGCGGTCATTGGCGTTGAAAGCAGTATGCGATTTGGGATTTGCCATCACTTCATTTTCGCGCATGATCGCAACGATGGAAGCACCCGTCCGGGCACGCAGGTTGGCTTCTGCAAGCGTTTGCCCGATGAGCGGGTTGGGCGGTAAAAGCGTCAGCCAAGTGACGCCGATGCTTTGTGTGGCATGGATCAAGTCATGCAGCGAGCGGTGCTCTTCCTCCGTGTTGACGTGCATATCGTAATGGTCATGACGTACTGCATCCATGTACTGAATGATTTCCTGCAACGGATATTCCAACTTCAATAATGTATGACGCACGATCTCAAGTCCGCCTTCGAGTTCGGGGTGAATGACATCTTGTGCGCCCAGTTCAGCAAGGTGTTTGATGCCTTCTTCAGTGGTGGCTCGCGCAATGATGGGAAGCTCCGGCGCGAGGTCACGCGCTGCGGCAACGACCAACTCACTGGTCGATTCATCGGGCCCCGCCACAACGAGCGCGCGCGCATGTTCCAACCCGGCGTGAGTGAGCACCTCTGAATTTGATGCGTCACCATATAAATTGGGAATGCCAAGTCGATTTAGTTCATCGATATTTTCTGCATCTGAGTCGATCACAAGATGCGGGATGGACATCTTCCCAAGCAGATTGGAAATATTTCGCCCGACTCTTCCGTAGCCGACAATTGCTACATGACCCGTGACCGTTTCCTCCGCTGCAAGTGTGAGCGGGCGGTGGCGATCTAACAGCCGCCACAAAGCCATCCGTTTTTGCAACCAGCTCTCGGCGGGGGCAATGAGGCGGAACATCATCGGGTTGACCGTGATGGAGAGCAGTGCTCCCGCGAGGATGCGCGAATACTGGTCTTGCGTCAAAATCCCAAGACCGATGCCAGCCTGCCCAAGGATGAATGAGAATTCACCGATCTGACTCAACCCGGCGGCAACCACAAGGACGGTACGACCCTGCCACGGAAAGACGGCGCCAAGCAAAAGAGTGATGAGAAATTTACCGATGACGATCAAGGCAGTCAGTGCAAGGACATGCCCCATATTGTTGAAAAGATAAATGGGGTTGACCAACATTCCGATAGAGACGAAGAACAGCACAGCAAATGCTTCACGAAATGGGAAGACATCCGCACCGACTTGATGACTAAGAGGTGACTCGCTGACAACCACACCTGCAATGAAGGCTCCCAATGCGAATGAAACACCGAACAGTTCTGCTGCACCAAGCGCTGTACCAAGCGTGATGGCGAGAATGGCAAGGATGAATAACTCACGTGAACGTGTGTGTGCAATGCGAAGCAATATCCACGGAATCAAGCGTTTGCCGACAAATAACAGTAATGCCACGAACGCACCCGCTTTGAGAATGGTAACTCCCAGCCCAAGCCAATCGAATGGACCGCTCGTGTCTGCCAGGGTGGGCATCAGCACGAGGATCAAGACCGTAGCGAGGTCTTCCATCACCAACCAGCCAACAGCGGCTTGACCATGTGATGTGTTGAGCAGACCGTTATCCATCAGTCCGCGCAGAAGGACGACGGTGCTTGCGATGGAAACTGCCAAACCCAATACGATGCCAGTGGCAGCGTCCCAGCCCCATGCCTGGCTGAGAAAATATGCCAGCAGGGTGGTGAGGGTCATTTGCCCGACTGCGCCGGGGATGGCAATGGAACGTACTTTCCAAAGATCGCTTAATGAGAAGTGCAGCCCCACACCGAACATCAGGAAGATCACTCCCAATTCGGCAAGCTGGCTGATCGTGTTGGTGTCCCCGACAAAGCCGGGGGTGAAAGGTCCGATGGCGATGCCTGCAAATAAATATCCCACAATGGTTGGCAATCCCAAGCGGCGCGCAATGACGCCTCCTATAAATGCCACCACCAACGCCACAACAATATTGATGATCAATGTTATATCGTGCATATTTCCTCCATAACCTATTAAGTAAGCTCTCGGTTCGACAAAGTCATTGTACACAAAAAATCCGCCTCAAATTTGATGAGGGGGTTTTTTAATAAAGATATTATTTTAAATAATAAAGCCCGCCTCCATGGCTAAGGAGGACGGGCTTTGCTGGGCAATCCCCGCTTTCCACTTTCTATGCTGGAACCTTGTCCCACTCTTTCTGCGCATGTTCAAAGCCTCGTTTTAGGGCTTCGAAGTTCTTTGGTAAAAGATGTTTGTGACGGGCTGGGAGGTGACCATCGAGCGCTTTTTCCACATCACTAAGTTTCACTTCGGGCAGAGCTGTCAGCAATGCGCCGACCGCCACCATGTTGACCAGCTTGCGGTCGCCGATCTCTTCGGCGATCTCATTGCATGGCACCATAAGGACATGAATGTCTTCGCGTTTGGCAGGTCGGTCCACCATGGATTGATTGACGACGAGGGTGCCTCCTTTGGCAAGCGTTTCTTCGTATTTATCGAACGATGGCAGGTTAAGGGCGATTGCCAGCGGCGGATTCTTGACCAGCGGCGAGCCGATCTCATGGTCAGCAACCACGACGGTGCAGTTCGCCGTACCGCCGCGCATTTCAGGACCGTAGGATGGAATCCATGTTACGTCCAAGCCGTTATCCATGGCGGCATAAGCAAGGACCTGACCAGCGAATAGAACGCCTTGTCCACCAAAGCCTGCGATGATGATTTCTTTTTGCATGTTACACCTTTATCTGCTTGATCGCATC
>JBEBCV010000195.1:0-2558 GCA_041157505.1 Chloroflexota bacterium
GATGCTGAACGTTTGCTGCACGAGCACCGCGTCGAAAAACTTCCGCTGGTGGATAAAGACGGCAAGGTGACTGGTTTGGTCACTTTGAAAGACATCATGAAGATCACCAAATTCCCGAAAGCCACCAAAGACTCAAAAGGTCGTTTGGCAGTTGGCGCGGCAGTAGGTGTGCGCGATAAAGAAATGCGCCGTGTTGAAGCCGCTCTGCAAGCTGGCGCGGACTGCATCGTAGTGGATATTGCCCACGGCGACTCAGAACTTGAGTTGGATATGGTGAAAAATATCCGCAAGCATTTCCCAGATGCGCAGATCATCGGTGGGAATGTCGCAACTGCCGATGGCACCAAACGCCTCATCGATGCAGGTGTAGACTCAGTGAAAGTCGGCGTGGGTCCCGGCTCGATCTGTATTACGCGCCAAGTGGCAGGCTCTGGTGTTCCACAACTGACAGCTATTATCGAATGTGCAAGCGCAGCTCGCCCAAGCGGCACGCCTATCATCGCGGATGGTGGTATCCGCTTCCCCGGTGATGTGGCGAAAGCGATCGCCGCTGGAGCGCAATCTGTCATGATCGGCTCCATGCTGGCTGGAACCGATGAAAGCCCTGGCATGATCATGACCCGCCGCGGACATCGTTATAAGGCGTCTCGTGGCATGGCATCACTGGCAGCGAACATCGAACGCAACAAGCGTGAAGGCAACGACCTGACCCGCGAAGAGATCGAAGATTATGTGGCAGAAGGTGTCGAGGCGGCGGTTCCGTATCGAGGCAAGGCACGCGAAGTTTTGAATCAACTCGTCGGTGGGTTGCAATCTGGCATGAGCTACAGCGGTGCTAGGACCATCGAAGAGTTTCAAGAGAAGGCGATCTTCATGCGTATGACCGGCGCAGGCTTGAAAGAGTCCGGTCCACATGATGTGGAAGTGCTAGGTTAACCCCACCCCCGACCCCTCCCCGACGAGCTGGGAGGGGAGTAATGGTTAACTTCGGTTTTGAAGAGGAGGGTGTAAAAATGAAAAATGATTTTCCTAGGCTTAGGGTTTCGCCTGAATTGCAACGAAAAATGCTTGAAACCGCACGTCAATTTCGCAAAGAGCCTACGAAAGCGAGGCGATCCTTTGGCAGGCTCTGCGCGGTAAAAAGTTGGATGGTCTTAAATTTCGATGGCAACAGCCAATTGGCAACTTTATTGTTGATTTTTATAATTCAGTTTTTCGCCTTGTTGTTGAAGTAGATGGTTCAGTACACAATAGCCAGGTTGAGATAGATCATGTACGTCAGGAGATTCTTGAACAGCTTGGATTGAATGTTTTGAGAATTAAAGCAGAAGAAGTTGAAAAGAGTCTTCCTTCTGTTCTTGAGAAGACACGCTCAAAAATCAAAGAGCTCAAAATAAATACCCACGAGTCCCCCTCTCCTTTTGTCGGACACGTGCCCGAAAGGGTAGAGGGGTTAGGGGAGAGGCTCGAAATAGGCGATGATAAGTAAGGAATATCTACAGGAGAACCCCATGAGCGACCAAACAAAAACCTGGATCGAGAAAGACAAAAAACAATTACATCCCACATACCACCCCAAGACGCATGCCAACCCGATGGTGATCGAAAAGGGTGAAGGGGTGTGGTTGCATCTTACAGACGGACGAAAAATCCTCGATGGCATGGCTGGGCTGTGGAACGTCAACGCGGGGTACGGGCGGGAAGAGATCGCTAAAGTTGCCTATGACCAGATGAAGGAATTGGCGTTCACTTCCAATTTCTCCGGCATGACCAACCTGCCGTCGATTCAACTGGCAGATAAACTCGCGGGTTTTGCTTACGAAGGTTTGAATACCACGCTTTTTACTTCAGGTGGTTCCGAGTCGAATGACTCCGCATTCAAGACCGCGCGTTATTACTGGAAGCGCAAGGGGAAGCCGGGTAAATACAAGGTTATTGCTCGAAGAGGGGCATATCATGGTGTGACTCTCTCCACTACATTCGCCACTGGGCTTGAAAAATATCACACCATGTTCGGTCCTGCGCCGGAGGGATTTATTCACATCCCTGCACCGAATTCATATCGCTATGATGGCAAGATGAAAGATGGAGAAACTGTCGGGCAGGCAGCAGCTCGAGAGTTGGAAGAAGCCATTCTCCGCGAAGGAGCCGATACTGTCGCTGCTTTCATCGCCGAACCTGTTATGGGCGTCGGCGGCGTGATCGTTCCACCCGACGGTTATTTTCCACTGATCCGCAAAATTTGCGATAAGTACGAAGTCCTCTTTATCGCGGACGAGGTCATCACTGGTTTTGGTCGCACAGGTGAATGGTTCGCGCTCAAACATTGGAACGTCAAACCGGATATCTTGTCCTTCGCCAAAGCTATCACCAGCGGATATGCTCAATTGGGTGGCATTCAGATCTCCGATGAAATTCGCGAGACGATGGAATCCGCAGCGGATACGGAAGCTTATATGCATGGCTACACTTATTCCGGTCATGCCATGGCGTGTGCGGTTGGGTTGAAGAATCTTGAAATCATGGAACGTGAAGAATTCCCGAAGCGCGCCCGCGAA
>JBEBCV010000196.1:0-2877 GCA_041157505.1 Chloroflexota bacterium
AATGTCCAGTTTCTCATGAAGAATGCCGGATCGGTTCATATACACAAGATCTTTCATTAATATTTCGCTTTTAGGCAAATAAACTCTGTACAGCTTCTCTAAATACCTTTGTATGATAATCTACATCGGCTTGGGTGGTTTCAGGAGAGATGAGCGCCATGTTGTGGAATGGAGTCATCAAGATTCCACGATTGAGGGCAAAGAGATGCATGTAACGGTCCAACTCGGGATCGACAGCGGCATGCGCCTCGCCCCCATTCTTTGGAGGCATGGGACGGAACCAATACTCGGAGCGATTTCCCAAACGCTTCACGATCCACGGGAGGTTGAATTCTGCTATTACGCCTTCGACTCCCGCTGTGAATTGTTCCTGCAACGCTGTTGCCTTGGTATAGAACTCATCTGTCAGCACGTTCTGAAGAGTTGCTTTCATTGCAGCAATGGATAGGGCGTTGCCCGCCAGTGTTCCACCAATGCCACCTACGTCAGCATCGTCCATGGCTAGTTTGGCGGCAAAAGCTTGGCTCACTTCTTCGGTGAAGCCATAGATCGCAGCAGGAACGCCTCCAGCGAGGGGTTTGCCGAGGGTCAAGAAATCAGGCTGAAGACCGAAAGAGGCGGTGTATCCGCCAGGACCGGCACAGATGGTGTGAGTCTCGTCAATGATGAGATAAGTCCCATATTTGCGAGTGATCGCACGCAAGGCTTCGTGATAGCCGGGATCGGGGTGAATGATGCCAATGTTGGTCATGGCAGGTTCAGCGAGGACAACAGCAACATCGCGGGCGGAGAGGGCGGTTTCAAGCGCGGCAATGTCATTGAACTCGATGACTTTGCTAGTCTCACGCGGATCGATCTGCGGTCCCATATTGTTAGGGCGAGAAATAGGCGTGCCCTCTTCATCAAGCGTGATGAAGGTTTCATCTACAGAGCCATGATAGCAATAATTGAAGACGAGCACCTTGGGGCGTCCTGTGATAAGACGGGCCATGCGAAGAGCAAAGCGATTCGCGTCGGTGGCGGTGAGAGCAAATTGCCAATAGGGCAATTTGAAGCGTCGCTGAAGTTCCTCGCCCACCCAGATCACATCTTCGTACGGCAACATGAGTGTAATGCCTTTTTGAATCTGCTCATTGATGGCTTTGACGGTCGCCGCTGGGGCGTGACCAGTCATCGCACCGGTGTCGCCAAGGCAGAAGTCAATGTATGAGTTGCCATCCACATCAGTAAAATGGGCACCTTTGGCTTCTTTCACAAAGACCGGAAACGAACCCGCCCAGCGGATCATCCATAACATGGGCACACCGCCATGCAGCGACTTGCGTGCCCGTTGATAAAGCTCATAAGATTTTGGATGGTTCTTGTGAAAAAGGTCTTCCTCTTTTTTGAGGAGGGTTTCAAGTTTGGAGCGATCGAGGATATTGTTCATAGTTCTCTCAATGATTTTCAGGATTGTCAAAAATTCAAATCAACTGTATATTTCCGAACGAAAGGGACTGGTTATTACACACTGCAAGTCACATATTTGGAGAAAAGACCCAACATGACCGATTCACGTTCTGTTAACCTGCAAGACTCATTAGACCTCAACAAGCGCTTCAAAACTTCTGCCTATTTTACGATCTGTTTCAACGCGCTTCCTTCAAGCCTGCATCTGGTTCTTGCAAGCGAGAAGAAGCAAGATGCTGTGGATGCCATCATTCAGGAAATGGAACTGGATAAATTCGGCTTCAATGTTGTTTTCAAGAACTGGTCCACGGAAGATTTCCAAAACTCACAACCCAGTGATGATTATGTTTTCGAGTATGTCTTCAAAAGCGAAAGTGGGCACATGCTCATCCACTTTACGGCTCGCGACCTGGCATACATCACTGTGGAGTTTCTTTACGACCACGAGCGCAAAGAAAGCGAAGATTGGGTATTGGCGATGAACCATAAATTGCGCTCTAAGTTCGGCGCACCCAAGAAACCACAGTTCAAAGTCCTCATGCATCAGGATGGCATGTTTGGTATGGAAGAAGTCAGCACGAACGATTTTAAATCCATCGACATTGCCGAGCTTTACAACGATGACTTTATCGAAGTGGATAAGGCCATTTCTGCCTTCATGGGCAAGCAGGAGTCTGGCATCATCCTTTTACATGGCGAGCCCGGAACCGGAAAGACCACTTACATCAAACACCTGATCTGCAAGTTCATCGACCGCGAGTTCATCTTCATTCAGAACGATTTTGTCAGTGACCTGCTTAAGCCAAACTTTGTGGCGTTCCTGCTTCAGAATAAGAATGCGGTTCTCATCATCGAAGATGCAGAGAAAGTCGTGGTGCCTCGCGATCACTCATCCGAAGCATCTGTCGTCTCGACCATCCTGCAATTGACCGACGGTCTCTTCAGCGACTTCCTCAACATCAAGATCATCTGCACTTTCAACACAGACATCGAACGCATCGACAAAGCTCTGTTGCGCAAGGGGCGCATGGTTGCGAAGTACAACTTTTCTGCCCTGTCCTCTGAAAAGACGGCTGCCCTCGCCAAAAAACTTGGTCATGAAAACGTGGAAGGCAGCCTCACTCTCGCAGATATTTTTGGCTACGACAAGCTTGAATTCAAGAATAATTCCAAGCGCAAGATCGGTTTCGTTTAGACCGACTCTTTGAGCGATTCGCCGAAGATCTTCAAGCCCGCATTGATCTGCTCGGAAGAAACATTCAAAGGCGGGATCCAGCGCAAAATATTATCGTAGGTACCACAGGAGAGAAGGAGCAAACCCTTCTCTTCTGCTTTATGAATGACTTCCTTGACCAGCGGCTTGGCTTTCGCCTGACTGCCATCCACGATGAATTCGGTGCCGACCATAAGTCCTTTGCCGCGCACATC
>JBEBCV010000197.1:0-5885 GCA_041157505.1 Chloroflexota bacterium
CCCTTCGCATCTTTGGTGCTGCATTCCTATTTGTTGCCAGCATTGTTCTCTTGACGCAAAATGAATCCGGGCATGTCGCCATTAGCTATTTCCTCCTCGCTTTGTTTTGTACAGCATACGCACTTGCCTATCGTAATTCCTATATTGCCTATCTTCCGGCTGCCTATCTTCCGCTTGCCACCGTCTATGCCCTGGATGCTTTCAACTTGGATGCCTGGCTTCCCGCCCTTGCTGCGCTTTCCATTCTGTACTATCTAGCAGGGTTTGCCATTCGCAAAAATGAAGCTTGGGGCAATATGCTCCGTTATAGTGGATTAATTCTTGGCACAGTGCTTTCATTCTCCGCATTGATACTCAGCAAAGAAACCGGTGGCTGGTACGCCCTTGGCATGGGCTTGCTCTTCATTGCTGAAATGTACCTGCGTCAAAGTGGATGGTTTGAGGTAGGTGCACCCATTCTCTTTACCGTGGGCGCCCTTCTCATTCTGAATGATTTCGATGTGGACCAAATCCCATATCATCTGCTGGTGTACTCGCTTGTTTGGCTCCTCACTGATATGCTCGCCCACTTGACCTTTCCAAATCCAAGACCATTGAGCATCGTTGTTCGCATTTTTGGAGCAGTATTTGCTGCCTTCAATTTTATTTTCCTCTTCACCGAACAGGATGCCTGGATTCCTGTCCTTGGATTTGGGATCTACACGCTTCTCTTCCTGATCATTAGTTTGGTCTATCGCAAACCGAACTTACTCTACGCCTTCACTTTGACCCTGCCACTTTTTGTCGCCTTCTTTTTCCGTGCCTTCGATGTGACGCAATGGATCCACCCCGTCATTGTCGTGGCAATGCTGTATTACGCAACAGGGACGTTCCTGCGTACCACAAACCGCGCAAAAGACTGGGACCAAACCCTTTTGTTTAGCGGTCTCGGTGTTGGCGTTGTGGTGTCATTTGGCGCGCCCATTCTCGGCGGGTTGGATGCGTCCATTCCGGTGGCAATCGCTGCCACATTATGGGCGTTCGAAGCTTTCTCAAAACGCAATGCGTGGCTGGCGTTTCCTGCAAATGCTTTATACCTGCTGGCATATTTCATCATCCTCTTCGAATTGGATGTGGACGAACCGCAGTTCTTCTCAATCGGAACTGCCTTATTCGGCTTGATCCAACACTACCTGTTGACACGTGCCGAGAGCAAAACCGGCACTTTCATCATGGGCATGTTCTCGCAATTCGTATTGCTGGGAACAACTTATATCGAAATGGTGAACAAGAATGAACTCGGTTATTTCTTCCTGTTATTTGTCCAATCAATTGTGATTTTGGTTTATGGCCTTGTCATCCGCTCTCGCAGCCTGACCTTCTTCCCCATTGGCTTTGTAACACTTGGCGTTATTACCGTTGTGTACAGTGCCTTGAAAGATATTGGTACGATCTTTGTGATCGGTTGTACGGGAATTCTTCTTCTCATGTTTGGGATCACTGCTGTCTTAATGCGTGAACGCATTGCCAAACTTGGTGAAAAACTAAGTGACTGGAAAGCTTAAAACAATATAGGAACCAGAGCTGATGACCACTCCAAATATTTTTGAATTGCGCGTTGCTATCACCAGCCAAGATTATGAACGCCTTGTCAAATTCTATTGTCTTGGGTTGGGTATTGAACCTGCTGCGGTTTGGAATAATGATGGCGGAAAAGCAATGATGCTCGAAATGGGGCGAGCCACTCTTGAAATTTTCGATGCGCGCCAAGCTGACGTGATCGATGGTCTCGAAGTCGGCAAACGCGTCAGTGGGCAGGTCCGTTTTGCGTTGCAAGTTCCTGATTTGAAAGCTGCCATGGATAGAATGCTTGCCAATGGCGCGACCCTAGTCCACGAACCGGTAATGACACCCTGGGGTGATTTCAACGTCCGGTTGCAAGATCCGGACGGAATGCAGATCACCTTGTTTCAAGCATCCAAGGGAGCTTGAAATCTTCTCTGTTCGGTAACTGCCAATCCTGCCAATCCATATAATATCGCAATGATATTGTGCTTGACGTCACAAAATGGGTGTAATATCATTAATTGACCCATAAAACAACAAACATCTTTTGTCGGATAATGGTTGTGGAAAGAGGAGGTATGAAGTGTTCAAGAGTTTTCTAGAATTAAACCAGCAAGATGAGTTGGATCATCTTATATTGACCGCTCATATAGCAGAGATTGCAGAATGGGATAACCGTTCTCACCTGGAACGGATTCGCCGATACGCCTTTATTCTGGCTAGTGGAGCAAATGTTGACCACAAGGAAGCGAATCTTATTTCATTCTCCTCGATCTTGCATGACATAGGAAAAATAACGATTCCAGTCTCCATCCTTCACAAGACCGCGAATCTTGATCCTGAGGAATACAAGGTAACCGAACAACATACACTTGAAGGATTCCGTCTATTAAGTGGGTCTGGGTCTCCAATACTACAGACAGGCGCTATCATAGCCCGGACACATCATGAAAGATGGGATGGTTCAGGATACCCGGAAGGTTTGAAAGGTGATGCGATTCCACTCAGTGGTCGGATCGTAGCCTTGGCAGATGTATTCGATGCCCTAAGCACGAAACGACCTTACAAAAGTGAGATTCAACCCACCGAGGCATTGAACCTAATTAAACAATCCGCCGGGTCTCTCTTTGACCCTAGATTAGTTTCAATATTTGCGGAAAAGTTTGAAGAGTTCCACGCCGTTTTACGAATGCAAAACTGATTGTTCTCGAATAATAAAAACTCCCGACTATGAATCTCGGGAGTTTTTATTATTTTGTCTTATGCACTTACATAAATAGTAATTAAAATCAATGCTTATTATTTGATTCTACAGGTTATTAGGATCTAAGAGTTTCGATCAAAAAAGCTTACTTAAAGTCATAATACGGAGCCGTGATTTTTTCCACATAATCAACACCCCTCGTGCAGTATTTATCCTCAATGTTCTCAGATATCGTGCTCCAATTAATCTTTTTAGAACTAAACGATGCCTGTACCCCATCATACACACAACTAGGTCCTACATTGTAGTTAAGCAAGGTCAATTGCCAAATGGTAGCGTAATCTACAACTTCCCCTGCATTTTTTTTCGTAGCATTGTAGACCACCTGTGAGGTTTGTTTACAATAAGCCATTAGAACTTCAGCAAGATAAAAAATGCTTCCCTCGGCTTTTACCACATCTATTTTCAAGGGACAAGTTGGACAGGAAGCATTCATAGTGGATAACAATTCACTCGCAAGTATGTCAGGTGATGTTAGTCCACCAGTAGCTACTTTCCCCCCCATTTCCGAAAAAAGTTGACGACTCCAGCTAATTCCTGTGAAAGCACCTGGGTAAGTAAGGTGTCCCAAACCGTAGTGATATCTATCCATTTGGTTTGGCCAAAATTGGCTTTCGTATCTGATCAATTGTTTTAATAATACTGGGGGGACTCCTATCCCTCTCCCCGCATTCAAGATCTCATCATCATAAACATTTTGAAGATAAAGAGATGCCTCACGAGTTTTTTCGAATCCGCATGCATTGGCATATCCGTTAGCCCACAAACCATTTATGGGACAATCAGATGCATCTACAGCTCCTGATAAGATCAACTGACCAGATAAGTACCCATAATATTCATCTGTGGCAAGTTCGCTAGCATCTTCAGGTATAGCGAGCCAATACATTTCCTCCTTTGGGATGTTCCGTCGATCAAGACATATCGGCGAAACAGCTACTGGAGGTATATATCTCCCCTGAGCATTTGAGATCTCAAGCAGAGGGTTGGAACTAAAAGAAGAAGTTACTGTAATCAGTAACAGTCCCAAAAAACTCGTTGCCGAGAAAAGTATTTTCATGCGTATCCCTAACGTATCAACAAGAATTTACCACAAATTCTTATCTTTTAATAATTACTATTACACAACAAAATGGTTTCTAAACTTGTGCCATCCACTGAATTTCATTATAATACTTTTGGGTCGAAAACACGAAAAATTAGAGTGGTTATATCCGAATAGCAACTATTGAATACGTTTTATATGATCGATTGCCATCGAATGAAAGTAGATCGAATGCACAAAGACGATCAAGACAACGGACAAGGTTTAATAGAATTTGCATTGGTGCTCCCGATATTGTTATTACTCATCATCGGAGCGCTCGATTATGGGTTTGCCTTTTTCATGAAGGTAGAGCTCGAAAATTCGGCGCGAGAGGGGGCATTTTATATGGTTTATAACTCAAATGAACCAGGGGCTTTTGATGAAGCCAAAAACAGGGTCCAGCTCGAGGGTGGAAATGCTGGCATTACGATCTCATTATCAGATATTGATGTTGTTTGCATGGTTGGAACAGTGGTAGATAATACCTGTCCTAGTAATTCAACCGTGATCGTGACGGTTCGGCACCAAATGCCATTGGCTGTAGATATCTTTGGTAATGGTCCATTGGAATTGAGCAGTGATGCACGGATGCGAATTCCATGAATAGAAACCAGCGCAACTTATTTGGTCAATCTGCTGTGGAATTTGCACTCGTCCTGCCACTGATCCTCCTCATATTTCTCTTGTTCATTGACATGGGGCGACTTGTGTATTTTCATTCGGCACTTTATAACGCTGTTCGAGAAGGCGCCAGATATGCGGTTGTCTCACAATTTTCAGACAGCACACAAAGAGAAACTGATATTCAACAAAAAGTGGTTGGCTATTCGATCGCTATTCCCATCAGCGCCAGCGATGTCTCCATTTGGTGCGATGGAGATCCTACCAATACCACTGAAAACCCTTGTAGTGAATTTGTGACCGTATCTGCTGAGACAGAAATCCAACCTGTGATTTTCTTTCTCGCTTGGGCACTTGGTGGTGAAGACACTTTCAATCTCAAAGCAGAAGCCACCATGCAAATGACCCCCTATGGGTCATATAGTGAATAGGAGACTACCATGAAAAGAACGATCAATGAAAAAGGGCAAAGCCTTGTTATCATTGCATTCGCTTTCTTTGGTTTGGTTGCCATTGCAGCTTTAGCAATTGATGGAGGGGTTCTCTACTTGAACCGTCGAAATGCTCAAACCGCAGCGGACGCTGCCGCCATGGCTGGCGCACATGAAATGTGTGTGAACAATGGCAGCATAAGTGATGTAGAGAATGTCGTCAATAATTATGCAATCACCGAGAATGGAGCTACCGCAGTCGACGATATAGCTATTGACGAGGACAACCTATCAGTTACCGTGATAACAAGAATAGAAACAACCTCCTTTTTTGCGCAATTGATCGGTTTTGAAAATAATACAGCTCGGGCAGAAGCATCAGCGGGCTGTTTTCCGCCAAGGACTGGAGAAAAAGTATTACCAATTGCCTGGACGTGCCGACCGCCTGTTGGCGGTTCTACTGACGAATGCTTCATCCATAGCATTCCGTGGGATGTGTTCAATGATCTATACACCAATGTAAACCCACCTACCCCTTGGTATAACTTTGGACCAGGCACAGACCCCGACATGCTACTGACCGAAGGTGACGGATTTAACTACTCAACGTATACAGATGCGGTTGGCGGATACATGACGTATGTTTTAATGGACAGTGACAAATTCGATCCATCCATGGATTGTCAGGAGCTCAACAGTTCTGGGTCAATCCACTGTGATTTAAATGATGATGGCACACTCGATGTAGAAGGCGGCGCAAATCGCGGTTGGCTATACTTGGGCGAACATGGCGGGGCAAGCGCACTGGCTGATATTATTCGATACGGCTACCCCGATCCAATTAATATACCTCAATGGTTCCCAGGCACAAATGGTGTCGCTGGTTCTGTATTCGACGCTGTAGACGATATAAAATATCAGCCAGTGTTCGTCCCAG
>JBEBCV010000198.1:0-3258 GCA_041157505.1 Chloroflexota bacterium
GGCGCGGATGTAGGTTTGCAAGGCGTGATCGTGCCAGACTTTATCAGCCCGGCGAATGAGCGCTTGCGTTTCTATTTCATTATGCTGGCAGTGATGGTCTTGGTCTATTTGGCGTATCAGCGTTTTGTCAATTCGCCAACGGGACGGGTATGCGTTGCCATTCGTGAAAACGAAGGACGCGCCCGCATGCTGGGATATAACACCTTCTATTTCAAATTTGCTGCGCTGCTGCTTTCATCGATCACCGCGGCGTTGGCGGGATTTTTCCACACCATGTATCAACCCATCGTCAGCCCGAATGTGGCGGGCATGGGCTTCACAGTGACAGCGTTACTGATCGTGTTGATCGGCGGCGTGGGCACGCTCAATGGAGCGTTTGTGGGTGCCGTCTTCTATCGTTTGGTGGATTATGGTCTGCGCCGTTATATTGGGGAAAGCGCCAGTTTTATCAACGGCGCGATCTATGTACTCTTCGTGCTTTTCATTCCATATGGCATCGTCGGTACATGGAAGTTACGCTCCTTGCAGATCAAACAGGGATGGGAACGGCTGCTTGGAATGTTCAATAAGTAAAATATATGGTGAATAAAAAGGACGGGCAATTTGCCCGTCCTTTTTGTTTACTCTTGCAAAAGTTCCTGTGCCCAGGCTTCTGAACTTTTTTCTTTTGCCAGATCTTCTGCTCTTTGGAGCATTTCAGCATCAAGCCCTGCCTTGTTCGTTTCGCGCAAGGCTTCGCAGCGGGCACGCAGATTTGGGGTGACCGCAGGATGCGACAGCACAGATAATGCAACTGCCAGTTTCATTTCTGGTGAAAGGCAATTCTGCATCTCGGCATAAGAGACAAGCGCATTGAGAAGGATCGGCGTCCATTTGGAGGCTTGGGCGTTGGTGAAGGCTTCAATATATAGGCGTTTGGCTTCATCATTTGAACGCATGGCGGCACATGCCTGCCCGAGGTGGATGGTGGTTTGCGTGCCATTCAATTGATCACCGATCTCTTTGGAGAGGGCAACACTTTTTTTGAAATGAGCCAGCGCCTCTTCCACCTGACCTAGTTCCAACGCCGCCATCCCAAGCAGATCCAAGCCGAGAGCGTGTCCCCAACGGTCCATGTTGGCTTCGGCGATCTGATTGCTTTCACGCAAAATGGATTGGGTGGCTTGATAATCTTTGAGGACCAGCGTGCTCATGCCCATATACAACATGGTGAAGACCAACCCGCGCGGGTCACCGACTGGACGCCAAATTGCAAGGCTTTCAGCCAATTGCTGGCGGGCTTTTTCCAATTCACCACGTTGATAAGAAACAATGCCCAGCACACTGGTGGCAATAGCAGTATGCCAGGGCTTGAGCTTTTTCCCGTATTCCAGGCTGATTTGCGTGAGCCGTTCTGCTTCAGGGATGTTGCCGATGATGAGAGTGAGGTAACCCCAATTGCCATGAATGTAATACATCACTTCAGGGTCATCATGGATGCGGGCGATCTCGAGACTTTCTTTTAATAACTGGATTCCCAAATCCACATTCCCTTTGCGGAACTCGAACCAGCCGTAGGTGTCGACGAGGGTTGCAAAGGTCGATAGTTCTTCGGCAGTTTTCAAACTGGCGGGTGCGCCTATGGTGCGGAAGTGTTCGACAGCGGTTTTCGCGGCAGAGATGGCTTCATCGTAATACCCATTCACTTCGAAATACCAGGTCAGTGTGAAGATCATCTTGCGCAACAGATCGAGCCGGTTATGGTCCACTGCCCAATGCCAGGTGCAATGCCAGTTGCACGTCTCGGTGCGGATGATCTGTGACGTCTGCGTTTGGCGCGGACTTTTGAAATCCCATTCGATGGAATGGATCCAATCGGCGTAATGGGTGGCGTATTTGAGCCAGATCGTTTCTTCTGCATGTGGTGAACTGCTTTGTAATTGGCTTGTGGCGTAGTTGCGAACCAGTTCATGCAGTTCGTAACGGTCGGGGTTCCTGCTAAGCCGCAGCAGGGATTTATCGACCAGTGACGATAAAAGGAAGAGCGAAGCGCCTGTGACCTTGAGTGCGGCATCGCGCGTGAACCCACCCTGAAAGACAGAAAGTTTCATCAACAGTTCGCGTTCGTTCTCACTGAGCAAGGTCCATGAATGGTCGAAGACCGTTTTGATGGAGCGATGCCGTTGCGGCACATCGAGCTTGCGGGTTTCAAGCAGGTCCAGCCCTTTTTCAAGTTCCTGGGCGATCTCACGGGCGGAAAGCATGCGCGCCCATGAAGCCGCCAGTTCGATCGCAAGCGGAAGCCCGCCCACCAAACGGCAAATGCGGACGATGGCAGCAAGATCTTCGGTTTCTAAAGAAAATGTTTGCGAAGCTTGTTTGGCGCGCTGAATGAAGAGGTCCATGGCGCTGTTGTTTTCAGGCTCTGTCTCATTCTCTTCGGGCAGGGGCAGCCCTTGCACTTCGAAAAGCCATTCCCATTGCAAGCGCAGCTGCTCACGCGAAGTGACCAGCATTTTGACATGATGCGTTTTTTGAAGGATCTCGCCCAAAATATCCCTGCCATCGAGCAGGTGCTCCATGTTGTCGAAGATCAGCAGGGATTCTTTGTCGTGCAGAGAGTTGGTGAACTGCACCATTTGATCGGCAGGACCAGAGAAGCCAATGCCCAACACATCGGCAACAGCGGGCAGGATGGATTCAGGCATGCCCACACCAGCCAACGAAATGAAATGAACACCGTCTGCAAAGTGCGGTTCGAGAGTGCGACCCACTTCAATGGCGAGGCGTGTCTTGCCGATGCCGCCGGGACCCGTCAATGTGAGCAGGCGGCAGGAAGGTTCAAGCAATTGTTTGGGGATGAGGTTGAGTTCGTGTTCACGCCCGATGAGCGGAGTGGGGGAGACAGGCAAATGCGTGTGACGCGGCTTGGGAGCTGAAACAGGTGTGAGCGGGGAGAGAGGCGGGATCGCATCCAGTGAGTCGGAGCTTTTTTCCTGTCGCGCGATCTTCAAAAAAAGAGCTCGTTGGTCGGCAGGGATATCCAGTTTTTCAGCAAGCAGGTCTGCCATTTGACGTGAAGGACGCCTTTCGTCTGACTCGATCTTGAAGATGAGGGACGGTGAACAACCGATCTGTCCTGCGAGTTCCTGCTGGGTGAGGTCGAGCGCTTTGCGCCTGCGTTTCACCCATGTGCCAAATGAATGATCCATGCTCTCTCCACTTGTCGCTACAAATAAAAATTACCTTTTTCAATTGTACTATTTTTTGTCCAGCAGG
>JBEBCV010000199.1:0-13721 GCA_041157505.1 Chloroflexota bacterium
CCGAAGCCACTGACGATGACGATGCCACAGTCGACTTCACCGATGTTGCACCCACCATCGAGGTCACCAAGACCGCTGATCCAATCGCAGTTCCAGAAACCGGCGGCAATGTCACCTTCACTTTTGTCGTGAAGAACACTTCCTCCGAAGAACCTGTCACCATCACTTCCTTGAGTGACTCAGTCTATGGTGTATTAGCTGGGGACACTGATTGCAAGGTTGGCACCGTCTTAGCTGCTGGCGCTTCCTGTGAGTTCGCCTTCACAGAATGGGTCGAAGGCGATTATGAAAGCGGCATCGTTCACAATAACGTCTTCACCGCTGTTGCCGAAGATAACGATGGCACCGAAGCCACCGACGATGACGACGCCACAGTTATATTCACTGATGCAACCGCCAACATCGACGTTGAAAAATTCGTCAGTGTGAACAATGGTACGACCTGGCATGACGCAGACTTGGCTACAGGTCCAAAGGCAGCGTTCGGACAGGACGTGCAGTTCAAGTTCGTGGTTACCAACACTGGCAACACCACGTTAGCCGTCACCCTCAGTGACTCAGACTTCGATCTCTCAGCTTGCACCATTCCAACATCGCTTGCTGCAGGCGCTTCGTTCGAGTGTGTCATCACCGTGACCGCGCAGGCAGCCCAACATCACAACACAGCAACAGCAAACGGCTCGTTTGAAGATGGAGCTGGTAACACTGAATCCGCTTCGGACACGGACGATGCGCATTATTACGGCATGCAGAACCTGACCGTCACAAAGACCGCATCCGGCACGTTCGACCGCGAGTACCTGTGGTCCATCGACAAGCAGGTGGACAATAAATACAAGACCACCATCGATCAACCCGTGGACTTCAACTATGCTGTCATCGTGACGCAGACTGGCGTGAAAGACTCGAACTGGAAAGCTTCTGGTCTGATCACCATTACAAACCCGAATGAGGTCATGGATATCACGGCCTCAGTTACAGACGTTCTCCCCGGCGCGACCTGTGTGGTCAAACAAGGCAGCCTCACAGTCACTACTGTGACTGTCCCGAAAGCAACTGCTGAAGGTGCAGGCTCTGTAACGTTGAGCTACGCATGTACCTTCTCTACGAAGCCAGCGGACTACACCCTCACCAACACAGCTACGATCACTTGGGATAAGAACGCCGCTTCCACGCCGGATGACACAGCCTCAGGTACGAAGGAATTCACACTGACCAAGGATAAGACCAAGAATCAAACAGTCAATGTGACAGACACCTTTGCTGGTGACCTTGGCACAGTGACGGCAGTAGACACCACACCATACACTACCCAAACCTTTGAATATGCGCGCAGCATCAACCCGCCGTCCAACAAGATCTGCGAAACATATGACAATACGGCCACCATTGTAGAAACGGGTCAATCAGATAGTGAAACGGTCCAGGTCTGTCTACCTAGCCTTGTGACAAGTTCTTCGCTCTGTACATTCGACTACGACTCCAGCATGGTTGGCAACCAATTCCGCCTCATCTTCACACCTGCAGTTGGTTCGCCCAGCTACAAGCTCAATGCCTCCAACCCTGGTCAGTTCTATTACAACATCTTCTACTCCAACGATACCGACCAGCCCGTAACACCCACGGTTACCATCACCCTGCCATACCCGTTCGTCACCCAAGGTGCTGTACCGATCCATGCCTACAGTGGTGTCACGGTATCCCAATCCAGCGGACAATACTGCCTCACACCTGGCGATGAGATATTCAACACCAAGCAGTTCAATGTCACACTGGGTAGCTACTCAACACAAGCCATGGGTGCCACCACAACTCTCAATGTAACCCTGCCCGAGATCCCAGCTGGTGGCTTCGTCTACACCAACATCCATCTGGATTATGGGCTCAAAGACAGCATCGGCTATGGCAAGGATGGCAACAATAATGCCACCGCCTATGGCACATCCAGCATCCTTATTCCAGACATGCAATGGTATGGTTTCGCCGATAACCTTGGTCTGTCGCACTCCGTCCAATCCCTCAACATCTTCAAGAAGAATCCTGGTGTTGGCGGAAAAGGTTACAAGACAGCTACGACCGATCCGTTACCAAACTCGCAGGTTCTGATCTACAACTCCAGCAAGAAACTGGTTGCAACCCTCTACACAGATCTGGATGGTTGGTACATGTGGTCATACAAATACACAGGCAAACCTACAACCTTCTACATCACCATGCCTGCATATGGGATCACCAAGACCATTACATTGAAATCCAATGGCTATGTGGAGGTGAACTTCAACGTCCCGTAACGATTGCATCGCAGAAACAAAAAGACGCCAGCCTTCGGGCTGGCGTCTTTCTTTTCACATATATCTACACAAAGAACCCAACTCCCATCGCACGCGGGCCGGCATGTACAACAATGGCAGGAGGCAGTTCGTAGATGGGTATATTTTGGACATTGACCATCGACTTTAATTCCTCAACCAATGCCTGCGCCTCAGCCTCCGCCTCAACCTGCAACACACACAAGTGAGTTTCTTCTCTGCCGGGGCATTGTTCTTTCACCACCTCCACCAATCGGGCAAGTGCGCGTTTTTTGGTGCGCTGTTGTTCAAAAGGTTCTACTTGTCCATTTTTGATCTGCAGGATCGGTTTGATCTCCAATAACTCAGCGACCAAACGTTTCGCCCCCCCAATACGACCACCCTTGGCAAGATACTCCAATGTATCCACCAGAAAATAGATGCGACCACGTGGAATCATATACTCAAGTTTTGCCACGATCTCATCAGCAGATTTGCCCGCCTTTGCCATATCATCTGCCAACAAAACAAGTGAACCAAGATTACATGAGATCGTCTGTGTATCCACGATACGAATGTCCACCCCTGCAAATTCCTGCGCCGCAGTTTGCGCCGAACGTACCGTTCCACTAGCTTTGCCGGTTGGTGCCACCACGATCACACTTTCACCCCTTTTTTGGGCATCTTCAAATATCGGGTAATAGAGAGAAGGTTCCGGGGCGGCAGTTTTTGGGAGCGCTTTGGCAGCTTTCAGTTTTTGTAAGAACGAAGCCGTATCCAGTTCCTTGTCATCATGAAAGGATTCTTCTCCAAACACCACAACCTGCGGGATCAAAGGAATCCCGCGCTGAGCAAGCATCTCACGGGGAAGCCCGCAGGTGGTATCAGCAACGATTATTGTCATGGCAGCCTCCTGGATTCATTGTATTCCCCTTCAAAAGGCAATTGAACTGTCAAAAGAACTGACTTTTTTATTACAAGGTCACCCTATTCCAAAAGTCTCTTTTCCTTCTTCCAAAACTTCATCATAGTAAGCTTCCAACTCCTTATTCGACCCGCGTACCCCCTGGATCACCTTTTCGCTCCAAAGCAGATATTCCTGTTTGCGTTTCAGTGACCAACTCGAGGGCGGATAATGAACAAGGTCATATACGTTACAGATCTTATCTGCCAATTTGATCAACTTTGCTTTGGGCGATTTCTTGGCAGAATTCTCGATCTGCAATTGCTTGCGGACTTCCTTTGGCAGGCTTTTATCATCGGTCACTTCAAGAACCAGCCCCAGCACCTCTTCACCAAATTCACGTCCGATCTCGGCAGGGGTTGCGTCGGTATCTTCGATGGTGTCATGCAGAATAGCCGCTGTCAACACGGCATCATCCTTAATACCGCCCACTCGCCATAAGGTCTCTGCCACTTGAATGGGATGATTTATATACGGTGATGATTTAGAATCTCGCCTGCGTTGATCATTGTGCTTCTCTGCTGAAAACCGCAGCGCTTTTAGGATCATTCCAGTTGTGCTTTCCATGAAGCTCACTCCCTTCGAAACCTTGCTGTCATCACCGGGCAATGAACACGTTCCATTATTTCCGCTGTTACATTGGCAGAATACATCTGCCGCAGGGAATGCACACTATAAGATGAGCCCATGCACAACAGGTCGTAATCCCCTTCCAATGTCTCAGCAAGAATCTCCTCGATCACATTTCCGTGTCGTACCTTCACAGAAGCACTAACGCCGGCGGTTCGAGCGTTTTCCAAAGAGAGTCTTAAACTCCGTCCAACTGGAGTATCGGTATCTGTCAAATGCTGCCAGTTCTTGCTGATCGCATCTGCTGTTGGATAGTTCAGATCGATGGGTGGCACAATATGCAAAAAGACAAGGTCTGCATTGCTTTTCATTGCGATCTGCATCGCGATATGTTCCGCATTCACATCATATCCCAAGCCGCCCACACTGATCAGGATCTTCTTTACCGGCACCCGCACCTTTGGCACATAAAGCAATGGCTGTTCGATCGCCTCGATAAATGTTCGGATCGAACGTCCGGTCATCAAACGCTGTAACTGCGAACGTCCCAAAGGGGCCAACACAACAATAGACGCATTTTCCTTCGCTTCTTGCGGAAGAATCTTCTCTGCGCTTCCATTACGGACCTCAAGTTTGTATGCCGCTCCTTGAGCCTCGAACACACTCACAGCTTTTTCGAACACACTCTCCAGCGGATGTGTGTCATCGATCGCCGCAGGGTTCAGCCTTTCGGTGATCCCAAGAAGCGTGATCGCAGAGCCAAGAGTTGCAGCCAGCCAGGCTCCCTGCTCAATGGCAGGGAAACTTTCCTTTGTTCCATTTGTGACGATCAAAATATCGGAAGACATGACAATTCCAATCAGCGGAATAAGATAACACCAAGAACACCCGCGCCTAATAACACCAAAGGCGACGGAACATCGAACCATAACGCTATAGCGCTTAAAACAGCAATGATGATCGTTCGCTTTCCAATGCTTTTGGTCTGCCCAACACGGAACAACTCCCACGCCACCATCACGATCAAGGCTGCCACAGCAGGGCTCATGCCCCTCACAAAACCCTCCAACCAACCTTCATGCTGCACCTGTTGAAGGAGGAGCGCCACCAAGAACATCATCACGGTCGGCGGTAAGACCGCACCCAACAGCGCCGTGAACACACCCGGCACCCCCCCTGCGGCATACCCAACGAACATTGCCAGTTTCAAAGCCTCACTACCCGGCAGAAAATTTGAAAACCCAACAGCTTCCACAAAACGTTCTTCCGTCATGAGTTTTCCTACAGCCTCCTTATACAACAACCCCACCGAGGCGGGACCAGAAGGCGATAGCAGGTTGACCTTTAAGAACATCCAGAATAACTGGACGTATTTCGACGAATTTGATGATGTGTTCATGACGCAGAAAGAAAAACAACTCCGATAATGCCGGCAAGAATGATAACAACTCTTTCAGGAATTTTGAACCACATTGCAGCAAAACTTGAAAGGGCAAGCCCCCAGCCAAACCAATTCATCCCGCCGCCTTTTTCAAAGATCTTCCAGGCGGTAAAGACCATCAAGACAGCAATGGCTGGAGTCAACCCTTCCACAAAACTGCCAACCCACGCTTCACGCCGAAGACGGTGAAGGATCATCGTCACCCCAAGGATGATAAGCGTTGGGGGCAGAATGGATGCCGTCAATGCGACCAACCCGCCAGCCACACCACCCGCTGCATAGCCGATATACATTGCCAACTGAAGCGCATCACTGCCCGGCAAAACAGACGAAAATCCCACTGCCTGCACGAACTGCGCCTCTGTCACAAAACGACCCACCGCTTCGTGATACAACAATCCCACCGAGGCAGGTCCGGAGGTGCTAAGCAAATTAACTTTTAGGAACGTCCAAAAGAGTTGAAGGAGTATGTCCACAGTTCCGAGTGTATCACGCCATCATGGCGCCTTCAAATTTTAGTAACCACTCCTTTGTTTTCAGTCCACCCTTGCCACCATAGCCGTGGAGCTTACCATCTGCACCCAGAACGCGGTGACATGGAATAATAATAGGCATGGGGTTCATGGCATTGGCTGCACCGACCGCCCGATAGGCGTGCGGACGGTCAATTTCGCGGGCAATGTCGATATAAGTGCGGGTTTCGCCATAGGGAACGCGAAAGACAGCTTGAAGCGCTTCGCGCTGAAAGGGCGTAAAATGCGTCCAGTCGATGGGAATAGTGAATGTTGTGCGTTTTCCGCTCAGGTATTCACGCAGTTCTTTGGCATAAGGCGCGATCTTCTTCTGGTTCGACTCTACTGGAAGTTTGAGCTTCGCAAGGTAGGCATCCAGCTCGAGCTGAGATTCTGCCCATTCAACGGCAACCAAGCCCAAGTCGGAGGCGGCGAGGCGGAAATCTCCGAGAGGCGTATCATTCAGTTCGCCAAGAAAAATGTGTGTGGGTGTAAAAGTCATGGTGAAAACCTTCGTCAAGTAAACAATACCAAAAGCGATTACAGACTTGCAAGTTGTCAAACAATCGTAGGGTAATCGTAGGTTTTGCGTCAAGTATTATTCGGATAACCATGATAAATTTACGAACGTAAGGTGATTTCTCTTCTCCTCCTTTCAAAGAGAACCGCGGTCGGCGTCCGCGGTTCTCGTATTTTAACGGGGGTTATAATTCAGCCATTCCAGATTTGAGGTTGATATGCCTGTAAAGATCACAATTATTGGCTTGGGGCAAATTGGCGCTTCAATTGGGCTGGCGCTCGCAGCACATAAAGATAAGGTCTTCACGACCGGTCACGATAAGGATTACAGCGTAGAACAGCGCGCCAAGAAACTTGGCGTAGTAGACGAAACCAACCACAACCTGCCAAGTTCGGTGGAAAATGCAGATATGGTTATCCTTGCCCTACCCCTGAACGAGATTCGTGAGACATTTGGGCACATTGCCCAAGACCTCCGCAACGATGTTGTAGTGGTGGATACCTCCCCCGTCAAAGCCGAAGTAGTGAAATGGGCACAGGAATTTTTGCCAGAAACAGCGCATTATGTCGGAGTTGTCCCCTCTATTGGACCTACCTATTTGGATATGACCGTCTCGGGTCTGGAGTCCGCCAAGGCTGATCTCTTCGAAAAGGGCATTTTCCTTGTTTCAGCCCCCTCCACCACCCCCGGCGAAGCTGTAAAACTGGTGACAGATCTGGTCAAACTCCTTGGCTCAACCTCCATTCTGACCGATGTGACCGAATCAGACGGGCTGATGGCTTCTGCATATATCCTGCCCCGACTTGCCTCCGTTGCCCTGCTGGATGCAACCATCCACCAACCTGGCTGGGTAGAGATCAAAAAATCTGCCAGCCGCGGATATTTCGCCGCCACCTCTGCCCTTTTAGATACCTCAGTCGAAGGGCTTGCCATGTTGATCGAGCAAGACCGAACAAATTTGATCCATCACTTGAACACATTGATGAACGCCCTGCTGGATATTCGCGACGATCTGGAAAGCGAAGATCATGAATCTTTGGTGAAGCGATTAAAGTCTGCAAAAGAAGGCAGAGAGAACTGGCTTGCCGAACGAGAGAAAGCCGACTGGACTCGCATCCCTGGCGCAGAGATCGAAAAGCCTTCGTTCATGGAAAGTCTATTTGGGTCGAAGTTGGGGAAGTTGGGAAAATCGAGTACTAAGTAACGAGCAAAAGGGATGAGTTGTTTTTGTTACATTCTCGAATGTTCAGACGGAACCTTCTACACCGGTTGGACCACCGACCCGGAACGGCGTGTGTCTCAACACAACAAAGGCGTTGGTGCACGCTACACCCGCACTCGCCGACCTGTGAAGTTGGTCTATTTGGAAGAACAGCCCGATAAGATCAGTGCATTAAAACGAGAAAGAGCCATCAAAGCTCTCTCACGCAAAAAGAAAATGGAATTGTTTATGATGTAGGGGCAGGCTTGTGCCACGAAATGGCATAACCCCGCCCTTACGCATTTAATCGGTAAACAATGGCAAATGCCCCAGTGCATGGATGTGCATCCACTGCGCACGGTCACCCTCGGTGAGGATCGCCGCCTCGCCCGCCACAGTTGCATTGGCTTTATCAAGGATCATGCGCATACCTTGAAGGGTTGAACCGGTGCTGATCACATCATCCACCACCAAAACCTTCTTCCCCTGGATCAACGCGCGGTCCTTTTCATCCAGAATCAAGATCTGCGGTTGACCCGTTGTAATGGAAAGCGTTTCAGCTTTAATAGCATCACCCATATATGGCTTATACGCCTTCCGCAGAACAATGTATGGTTTCTTGGTTTCCACTGCCAACATGTGCGCGATCGGGATTGACTTCGCTTCTGCTGTCATGATGATGTCAAAATCCACATCATTGACTTTGGCAGCAAGTCCACGGGCACAGGCAGCAACCAGTTCGGTATCGCCCAAAATGTTCAAGATGGCAATTCGTAAACCGGGCTTGATCTCGAAGAGGGGCAATTCTCTTTTAACGCCGGCAATATCGATTGAATAGGTTTCGCGATTTGTCATGAAATATCTCCACCAGGAAAATTTGCATCGAAAGTTTATCATGATTCGGTTACGTTCCTGCCCCGCTTCCAATTAGAAAATTTGTGCTATACTTCAAAAATGCGTCCAATTCGCTCCTCTGAAATTGGCTCTTATCTCTACTGCCGCCGCGCCTGGTGGTATCGCAAGATCGGGATTCCCTCTGAGAACAAGGCTGAACTCGCAGCCGGAACCGAGCTCCACCGCAAGCACGGACGCCAAGTCCTCGCCTCGGCTCTTACGCGGACCCTGGGCTGGCTCCTGCTTCTGGCAGCGATCCTTACACTGGTAGCGTACCTCGCTTTTCAAGTGCTATGACTTCCATTGTCCTTATCCTTTTTCTGCTTGCTCTCCTCTTCTTCTGGCAATCGAACCGCCAGCAGAAGGCTGCCGGCCTGCCCGGTGGACGTGTCATCTACACCGACACACGCGGCTGGGGCAAAGTGGAAAAGCCTTTGTACTACGCAGCCCTCGCACTAACCGGCAAGCCCGACTATTTAATTGAAAAGAACGGACAGATCATTCCTGTGGAGGTCAAATCTGGACGCGCACCCGAAGCGCCATACGACTCACATATATACCAACTGGCATCGTACTGTCTGCTGGTTGAAAAGACATATGGCAGGCGCCCGCCTTATGGCATCATTCATTATGAAAATCGAGACTTCGCCATTGATTACACCCGTGAGTTGGAAACAGCGCTGATCGAACTCATTGCCGACATGCGTGAAGACGACGTCCGCAGAGAAGTGGCTCGGTCGCATGAGCAGGCATCCCGTTGTAAACGATGCGGGTACCGTGATATTTGCGAACAACGCCTGGCATGAAGAGTCCACAATGAAATAAACAGGTAGACAAGTAATCTCAGCCTGTGTACTTGTATACCTCTTTATCTTATAATTACCTCACCATGTCTCAACCCTTCATCCCAAAACGTATTGCGGTTACGGCATATCCCAAGATGCCGGAAGCATTTATAGAAGCGGAAGCCATGTCCGCATTCCTCAAGGAGAAAGGCATGGATGCCCCCGTTGGCTCGCTCTATGACGAGAATATGCGCAAACGGGTGAAGCAAGGTGATTTCGACATGCTCATTGCTGTGGGAGGCGATGGCAGCGTTCTGCGAGCAGGTCATTTATGTGCGCCGTCGCGTGTTCCGATTTTGGGCGTGAACCTTGGCAGGCTTGGCTTCCTCATTCAGATCGACCGCAAAGAATGGCGCGGTTATTTTGAGCGTTTGTTCAATGGTGAAGCTTGGATCGAAAATCGCATGATGCTCCGTGCAGAACACAGCCGTGCCGGTGAAAAGCTTGGTTCTTCCCTTGCTTTGAATGAAGTTGTTGTGGGACGTGGGCAGAATTTACGCCCAGTAAGACTCACAGCCTTTGTAGATACCCGTGAGTTGACCAGCTATGTTGCCGATGGCTTGATCGCAGCGACTGCCACCGGCTCCACTGCTTATGCCCTTGCCGCGGGTGGACCCATCCTACCGCCAGAACTTCGTAATATTCTGCTCGTGCCTATTGCACCTCATCTCTCGGTAGACCGAGCGGTTGTACTTTCGGAAGGCGCTTCTGTGGGCATCCTAGTTAAAAGTGAAAATGCTGTACTAAGCGTAGACGGACAACTGCCCACACCACTATTGGAAGATGACCATGTCACAGTCACAGCAGCAGATGTGACCGCCCAATTTGTCCGCTTTGGAGACCCAGGTTACTTCTATCGAAATATCACCATGCACATAAATGAAAATTCCACAGGATTTCCTCGATGACAGAAATGACCACTATGACAACATGTTACGCCCACCCCGGTCGTGAGACGACCCTGCGCTGCAAACGATGCGAACGCTATATTTGCACCTCATGTGCCGTAGGAACTCCCACCGGATACATGTGCAAGGATTGTGTCAATGAGCGTAAAAAGACCTTCGACACTGCAGTCTGGTACGACTATCTGACCGGTTTCGGTACGACCTTCATTCTCTCGATGATCGCCAGTATTTTGGTTGGGGTCGCTTCCATGTATATTGGGTTCTATATATTATTTCTTGGGGCTGGTGTGGCTGGTGGAGCAGGTGTCTTTATTGCGAACATCGTTCTAAAAGTCATCCAAAAGAGACGCTCTCGCCCGCTATTCATTGCCTGCGCAGCAGGTGTAGCATTGGGCGCCCTGCCAATTGGTATTGTCATGGTTTTCTTCGGCGGCGGTTTTTCGTTGATCGCCATTGTTCTTTATGCAGTGATCGTCACCCCCATTGTTTATTCCCGTATTTCTGGGATCCGGCTTTAGTCTATGCTCACTGAACTCCACATCCAAAACTTTGCCATCATCGACAAACTTGACCTGCGCTTTGGTTCTGGTTTGATCATCCTCACCGGCGAGACTGGTGCAGGTAAATCCATTATCCTCGATGCAGTGGTTATGCTCATCGGCGGCAAGGCAGACACAACCTTCGTGCGCAGCGAATCAGACGCCGCATTTGTTGAAGGCGTGTTCCAGCTCAAAGGTCCAGAACGTGAGGCGGTGCATGAGGTCCTCAACCGCGAAGAATTGATGGACAATCCCGATTATGTTGTGCTCATGCGCGAAGTCCGCAAGGAAGGACGCAGTGTGGCACGCATCAATGGTCGAACGGTGAACGTGGGCTTGCTCAAGGAACTCGGTGCGCTCCTGATCGACATTCACGGACAGGCAGAACACCTCTCCCTGCTCGACCCGCGTGCACATCTTGGTCTGCTCGATCGCTATGCCGATGTCTCCAAGCCTTTGAACGATTACCGCCAAACCTACCACTCCCTGCAGACTTTGCGCCACGAATTAAATGACTTGCGCAAAGCCCAAGCCGATGCAGATCGACGCATTGAAATGCTCACCTATCAAGTGGAAGAGATCGAAGATGCGAAATTGAAAGTGGGCGAAGATGAAGAACTGCGCAAAGAACGAGACCGGCTTGCCAACGCCGAATCGTTGGCGCAGAACGCGCAGGAAGCGCTTGCCATTCTCGAAGAAGGCTCGCCGGAGACCCCAGCTGCCACAGACCTGATCGGTCAGGCGGCACAAGCACTTGCTGCTCTTGCAAAGATCGATGCCGGGCAATCTGATTTGGCGAATCAAGCCGAAGTGATGCTCGATACACTTTCAGACGTCATCCATGAATTGCGCAATTATCTGGAAGAGATCGAATTCAACCCCAAACGTTTGGAGGATGTTGAAGAACGACTCGACCTCATCCACTCGCTGACACGCAAATACGGCGGCAATATTCCTGCCGTCATCTCGTATGGTGCAGACTCCAAGAAACAACTTGAAACCATTACGGGCGCGACAGACCGCATTGCCGAGCTCGAAATGCAAGAAGCCAAAATGCTTGAGAAACTTTCCAAGCAAGGCAATACACTTTCTGAAAAACGCAAGTCTGCGGCTACAACCATGGGAAAAGGAATCGAGATAGAACTCGACGACCTGCGCATGGCATCTGCCCAATTCGGTGTGGACTTTCAAACCAAGCCAGACCCGAACGGCATTCCACTTGCAGATGGCACCCGCATCGCGTTTGACCAGAACGGCATTGACCGTGTGGAATTCCTCGTCGCTCCTAACCCCGGCGAAGGGTTAAAGCCACTCGCGAAGATCGCATCCGGTGGTGAAACTTCACGCCTCATGCTTGGTTTGAAGAACGTCATGGCCCGTGCTGATGAAGTTCCCTCGCTCATCTTTGATGAGATCGACCAGGGCATTGGCGGACGTGTGGGCATGGTAGTGGGTCACAAACTGTGGAATCTCTCGCGCAGTCATCAAGTTTTCTGTGTAACCCACTTGCCTCAACTGGCTGTCTTTGGCGACCAACACTATCAAGTTCAAAAGCTAGTCGATAAAGGTCGTACCCTCACACGGGTGGAACCGCTTGAAGGTGAAGCCCGCCTGCTCGAACTCTCACAAATGCTTGGCGAAGTAGGTGAAGGAACGTTACGTTCTGCCCACGAACTCTTGCAGACTGCAAGGCAAATGGTAAAAGAGAACAAAAAATAAAAAAAACGGGCGCTTTTGAAAGCGCCCGTTTTTTTGTTCCGTGTTTGGAAATTAAAATGTTGACAGCCAGGGTGAGGGGGGCACCCTGGCTGTCAACGATATGAATAATACACCCAGCTTTTTCAAAAGTCAAGTATCAATTTATAAGAGACCACTTAGAAAAATTTATACAAGTATAAACAATTTGTGCCCTGAGTAGGAATCGAACCTACATCTAAGCCTTAGGAGTGCCTTGTTCTATCCATTGAACTATCAGGGCGATAATGGAATTATACCTAAAAAATTCGACCCCACACTCATAGGAAAAATTAATACACAGCCATGTTCTCACATGCTATTATTTTTTTCATGAACACCACACGTCCCCCCTGCTAATCTTTCACCCAAGCCCAACGGGCGAACTTTGTATTTCCCCTAACTCGTAAAAAACCTACTCCCGACGATCTCGACGGTGCCTGACGCCGTCTATTTTCGTTTAAGCGTGCTCGTTCACCGCCCCGCTCCAATTTGTCGCTCACTCACAAATTCGACAAATTGGAGGTTTCACATGGAAACAATTCGGGGCAAAACGTCCCTTGCTATGGATTCGACTGAACTGCACGCACGACTCGCAAATTACAACCGCATCACTCTGGACCTTGGAACTGGAGACGGCAAATTCGCATTTTGCCACGCTGAGAATTTTCCCAACCACTTCGTTATCGGCGTGGACTCGTGCCGCGAGAACCTGCGCAATCTTTCGCGCACGAACCTGCCCAACCTGCTCTACGTCATCGCCAGCGCACAATCCCTGCCGCACGAACTGCATGGATTGGTCTCACACGTCACCATCAACTTTCCGTGGGGCAGCCTGCTGCAAAGCCTGTTGGACGGTGACTCACGTCTCATGAGCGGACTGGAATCTGTTTTGAGTTCAGGTGCCCGGCTCGAGGTCCGCTTGAACGGAGGCGCTTTATCCGAGGCTGGCTGGTCGCTTGAAGATGGCACTGAGCGCATCTTCCAAAATCTTGAATTCGCAGGCTGGCATCTCGAAACGCCTGCAAAGATGGATACCCTTGCGCTGCGTAATTTCCCAAGCACCTGGGCGAAACGACTTGCCTTCGGTCGAGATCCGCGAGCGGTTCAAGTACTTGCAAGTTTGGTGTAAAAAAGTAGGTCACGCTTATTGCGTGACCTACTTTTCCAGTTTGAAATTGCTGACCTGAAATTCGTTATAAACGCTTGTTGCTTTCGCGCTGAACCACCCATTACTGTTAAATATTCCATCTTTAAATCGTGTGATGAAACCATACTGAGGGTCAAACTCTGCTTCAAGGATGG
>JBEBCV010000200.1:0-5240 GCA_041157505.1 Chloroflexota bacterium
CGAGGAAGATCGCACCCAGGATCTGCCCAACGTTGTACATGCTGGGGGCAAGTGCGGGCAGGGCGAAATGCTGGTTGGCATGCAATGATGCCATCACCAAACCGCTGATGGAAAAGATAATGGTACCAATCAGATTCAAGCGCATCAGCTCAGCAAGCAAGGCACGTTGTTCTGCACCGAAGCCGGGCGCAATGCCGACCTCTGCATCCACGATCTGTTGGGCGAAGATGGCAATGATGATGGCGAAACCGCCTGTTACCAGAAACCCAAGGTTCGCCACCCGTGAGAACAAATCCCATGCGGCATTGCGGTCTTTGGTGGTGAGATACTCGGTAAGCAGGGGAATGAACGCCATGCCCAACGCGCCGCCGGAGATCAGAGCGAACAAGAGGTCGGGTAGGTTATTCGCGGCATTGAATGTGTCGAGCAGATGCACTTCATCCGAGTATATGCGAGAGATGATGCCAGTTCGTACGAACGCCAATACTTTGTCGATCAAAAAGAAAGAGGCAACGATAAGGGAGTTACGGGTAAGCTTCGACATCTTAATGCTCAGTGGGATTGAGTATTTCCATGCCGGGAAGTTTTTCGCTCAGCACATGGGTCTTGTGGATCAATAGTGGAAGGCATTGCGCGCAGATGTAAGTGGTTTCTCCCTTAAACGTCAAAAGAAGCAAGGGAGTTTTTTCTTCGCTACGAGCACAGTTAAGGCAGGTTTTCATTTCGTGTTGGGTCATAATTCTCCAGTAGATATTCGAATCATTGAGATATTTTATTGAGGAATATTAGGGGTGAGAAAGTTATCTTCCCAAAGACTGGGCAATGGGCGAAGTGTACCATGAGACAAACCGCCTCGTTTTTACGAGGCGGTTTCAACATTGTTTGAGATGACTACGGTAACAAAAGTATCTTGCCCTTCGATTGTCGCCCTTCGAGATAACGATGCGCTTCACCGGCATCCGCGAGCGGATACGTCTTATCGACGCGAACTTTTAATTTGCCTGCGGCAATCCAATTGAAGAGGTCATTGGTTCTTCCCACAAGTTCTGCACGGTCGGCTGTGTAATGCCCAAGGGTGGGACGGGTGAGGAAAAGCGACCCTTTTCCATTCAATATTTGTGGGTCGATCTGCGGAGCAGGTCCGGAAGATTGACCGTAAAGTACCATGTAACCGCGTTTTCTCAGGCAGTTCAATCCTTTTTCGAAAGTGTCTTTGCCGACCGAGTCATAGACCACATCCACACCTTTGTTGCTAGTGATGCGCTTAACCTCCACCTCAAAATCAGACTGGGCGTAGTTAATGACTACATCTGCACCAGCTTCTCGCGCAAGCGCCGCTTTCTCTTCTGTTGATACCGTTCCGATCACGCGTGCGCCACGTAGTTTGGCGATCTGCACCAACAGTCCGCCCGCGCCGCCGCCCGCTGCATGGACGAGAGCCGTCTCACCTTGTTGAAGTGGGTAGGTGCTGTGCGTGAGGTAATGCGCGGTCAACCCTTGCAACATGACTGCCGTAGCAAGTTGCATATCAACTTCTTTTGGCACAGGAACGAGCATCCAAGCAGGGACAATGGCATATTCGGCATACGAACCTTGCACGCTGGCATACACTACGCGGTCACCTGGTTTGAAATCTGTCACATTCGGTCCTACAGCATCGACAACACCGCCGCCTTCTTGACCTAACGTGAGCGGCAGAGAGCCTTGATAGCGCCCGATGCGATGATAGATGTCAATAAAATTGACACCCACCGCCTCGATCTTGACCCGAACTTGTCCCTCGCCCGGTTCAGGTTTCTCCACCTCTTCATACTTCAGAACTTCAACCCCGCCATATCCATGTATACGGACTGCTTTCATGAGATAACCTCCGTTGATTTATATGAAAAGTAATTCTTTGACCACAAAGACAAAAATACTCTAAGGCGTAAAGAAGAAAAAAGCTTTGCGACTTCGTGTTTTAGAGTCTTCGTGGTTGGTTTTCACACACACTCTAAGGACACAAGTGACAAGTTGCAAATAGTGAACTTTCACATCATCTCTATTTTCGTATCCCAAACATCGCCGTCCGACCAATTTGCTTCTGCCCATTTTGCCACAGTTTGCAACGCGGATTGTAAAAACGCATGGTCATTTCCAACCATCGCGCAGATGATAACAGCGTCTTCCCATTTGTCGTGTAGATCCATCTCTGCAACAGAGACGTTGAATTCGCGATGCAAGCGCGACATGAACGGCTTGATCCGGCCGCGTTTGTCTTTGAGCGAAGTACTAAGAGGGATGCGTAGGTGAAGGGTGAGAGTAGCAAGCATGGTCATTTTATTGATTTACGATTTACGGTTTGCGATTTACAATCTTAATATGGATATAGAAACCCAATACAACCAAGCCCTTGATTACCTATATTCCTTTGTGGATTATAGCCTCAAACATTCGTCTGAATTAGCCAAAGCAGACTTCAACCTCGACCGTATGTTCGCGTTGATGAAGTCGCTGGGTGACCCGCACACGAAATATCCCATCATCCATGTGGCGGGGACGAAAGGCAAGGGGTCCACATCTGCGTTATGTGCGGCAGGGCTGATGGCGGCGGGGTACAAGACGGGCTTGTACACCTCTCCGCATTTGTTGGATTATGTCGAGCGGATTCAAATTAATGGTCAACCGATTACTCATGAGCAGTTGATCGAATTAGTGGAAGAGATCAAGCCGCATGTCGCGAAGATCGAAAAGCTCACTACGTTCGAGATCACAACGGCGCTGGCGTTCATGGCATTTGCCAAGTATGGTGTCACTGCAGCAGTATTTGAAGTCGGCTTGGGCGGGCGGCTGGATGCGACCAATGTGGTCACACCCAAGGTATCGGTCATCACGTCACTTTCGTATGATCACATGGCAGTATTGGGCAATACCCTTGCTCTGATAGCAGGGGAGAAGGCGGGGATCATCAAACCGAGGGTTCCGGTCGTCTCTGCCCCACAAAAAGATGAGGCACTCCAAGTCTTGCTGCGCGTAGCCAGTGAAAAGGATTCTGATGTAACTCTAGTAGGGCGGGATGTAGGGTTTGAAATGCAAGGGACGTCTTTGAAGGGTCAATGGCTGGCGATCGATGATAGACGATGGACGACAGACGATGGTAGGTCCATGGTCGATGGTTCATCCTCCATCCTTGAGCTACACATTCCATTACTTGGCAAACATCAAATTGAAAATGCGGCTACGGCGTACGCGGCTTTGAAAACCAGTGGAATTCCGATCACAGATGAGCAGATAAAAACCGGCTTTTCTCAGGTACAATGGCGCGCCCGCTTTGAAGTGGCAAGGGTCGAACCGCCTGTAATTTTTGACTCTGCCCATAATCAAGACTCGTTCGAAAAACTACGTGAAACCTTGAACGAGTATTTCCCCGGAAAAATGGTCTATCTCATCTTTGGAGCCTCGGAGGATAAGAACATTCCCGGCATGTTCACAGAGATGAAATCGAAAATAAAGAAAATCATCATCACACGCGCAGATCATCCGCGCGCTCTCAGCGTGGAGCAAATTCAGGGTCTCGCTGAGCAGGCAGGGGTGGAGTGGGAGGCTGTGGTTCCCGTCAAGGATGCTTTGCGGCATGCGTTGGAATTGTCGTCAAAAGATGGTAGTATCGTGCTATCCGCGGGTTCTATGTTCGTGACCGCGGAAGTGATGAAAGAATTTGCGTCATTGCGAGGAGGGTGATCTTGCCCGACGAAGCAATCCCGAAAATAAATTATGAGATTGCTTCGCCGCGAAGAACCAGATCGCGGCTCGCAATGACAGAGGTATTTAAATGAGTCAACCGAATTGGAATGAAGACGAATTTGATCTGACGCTTTCGCAGCGGACGGAGGAGTTGTACCGCATCCCGAACATGGAGCCCAAAGCCGATGGCTTGATCGAAGCGGCTGTGTTGCCATTGCGGGATATGGTCATTTTCCCGCGCATGGTCTCGCCGATCTTTATTGGACGCGAGGCTTCGCTTCTGGCGTTGGAAGAAGCACATGAAAAAGAACAAACTGTTATCGGTTTAACCCAGCGCGACCCAGATGTGGAAGAACCAGGACCTGAAGACTTTTTGCCTATCGGTGTGGAGATGGCGGTGGGGCGTTTGTTGGATATGCCCGACGGCTCACACTCCGCGCTCGTGCAGGGTCGCCGCCGCGTGGAAATTGTCGAGTTCCTGCGCCTTAAACCATACATCCGTGTTCGTGCGCGTATCATTCACGAGCCGACCACCGCAGACCGCCAAACCCAAGCCTTGATGCGCTCAGTGTTGAATCAGTTCGAGCGTTGTATTCAGCTTGATCGTTCCATCCCTGAAGAAGCGCATGTCTTTGCGTTGAATATTTCAGAGCCGGGCTGGCTGGCGGATATGATCTCGACTTCGCTTGGTCTTACATATGAAGCCAAGCTGCGTCTTTTGATGATCCTTGAACCCAAAGCACGCCTCACGCAATTAAATAATTTACTTGCCGCCGAAGTGGATGTGCTCGAACTTGAAGATGAGATCCATACCCGCGTGCAAAATGAAGTGGATAAGAGTCAGCGCGAGTATTATCTGCGCGAGCAGATGAAGCAGATACAAACCGAGTTGGGCGAAGGCGATATCTTCACTCGCGATGCGGTAGACCTGAAGAAACGCGTCGAAACTGCGACTCTGCCAGATGAAGTCCGCAAAGTGGCATTGAAGGAAGTGGAACGCCTCAACCAGATGCCGCCCATGGCTCCCGAAGTCGGCATCATCCGCACCTATGTGGATTGGATTCTAGACCTGCCGTGGAATAACCTTACGGCAGATAACCTCGATGTAAAGAACGCAGCCAAGACCTTGGAACGCGATCACTTCGGCTTGAAGAAAGCCAAGGAACGCATTTTGGAATATATCGCTGTCCGTTCGTTGAAACCAAAGAAAGAACGCCAACCGATCTTATGTTTCGTGGGACCGCCCGGTGTTGGTAAAACTTCCCTCGGTCGTTCCATTGCGGATTCGCTTGGGCGCAAGTTCGTGCGCGTGTCGTTGGGCGGCGTGCGCGATGAAGCTGAAATCCGCGGACATCGCCGCACGTACATCGGTGCATTGCCCGGACGCATCATCCAGACTATGAAGCGGGCAGGGACGTCCAATCCGCTCTTCATGCTGGATGAAATTGACAAGTTGTATTCTGACTTCCGTGGCGACCCAGCCTCGGCGATGCTCGAAGTGCTTGACCCCGAACAGA
>JBEBCV010000201.1:0-3896 GCA_041157505.1 Chloroflexota bacterium
TGAATTTGTTTTTGGATATTTGCTGGCACACGAGCGAAAAATCTTTGAGCGGGCAGAAGCGCAGAGAAATAAGATCTGGGACACAGCGTTAACGGGCCAGTTGCGCGGGAAAACGATCGGGCTTTTGGGTGTCGGGTCCATTGGTACAGAGGTGGCGCGAATGGCAAAGGCTTTCGGTATGACCGTCCGCGGATATACGAGAGGAAGTGAAACCAGCACACAGGTAGATAAATATTTCCACGGGAATGAATTGCTCGAATTCGTGAACGGATTGGATTATCTCGTCAGTATTCTGCCAAACACCAAAGAAACAAAAAAGATCGTGAATGCAAAAGTTTTGAACGCATTACCTCCGCATGCTGTATTCGTAAATGTCGGGCGAGGGTCAGCTGTGGATGAACCTGCTTTAATAGCAGCATTGCAAGGCAATAAAATTGCTGGCGCAATTCTGGATGTTTTTGAACAGGAGCCTTTGCCAAAGGAGCATCCATTCTGGGAAGCGCCAAATTTGACGATGACATTCCACACGTCCGCGCCGAGCTTGCCGGAAGATATTGCGAGAGTTTTTATTAAAAATTACAGGCTTTACATTGAGAGAAAGCCGTTGAAGTATGTAGTGGATTTTGAGAAGGGATATTAGACGATAGACGGCGGACGATTGACGATGGTTTTCCGTGGTCAATCATCTATCGTCCATTGTCAGAATAGGATTTGAAATGAGTGTCACAATACGCGATATTCAACAAGCTGCACAGCGGATCAAGCCGTACATCCACCGCACGCCAGTGATGACCAATGAGAGCTTGAATCAAAAGGTCGGTGTGCAAGTGTTCATGAAATGTGAGAACCTGCAAAAAGTTGGCGCGTTCAAATTTCGCGGCGCGTCGAATGCCGTTTGGTCATTGACAGATGAAGAAGCGGCGCGGGGTGTGGTCACCCACTCGTCTGGGAATCATGCGCAGGCGTTGGCATTGGCGGCGAAGATGCGCGGAATTCCAGCGTATATCGTCATGCCAAGCAATGCACCACAGGTGAAGAAGAATGCGGTGGCGGGCTACGGCGGCCAGATTACATTTTGTGAACCAACGCTTGAGGCGAGGGAAAGCACGATGGAAGGTATCAGGCTAAGTACAGGCGCGACCGTGGTTCATCCCTATGACAATGAAAAGGTCATCGCGGGTCAGGGGACAGCAGCGCTGGAACTGCTTGAGGATGTCCCCGACTTGGATGTGATCATTGCACCGGTTGGAGGCGGCGGGTTGTTGAGCGGCACATCCATTGCCGCAACAGAGACGAAAAAAAGTATTCGGGTCATTGCCGCCGAGCCAGAGATGGCGGATGATGCATTTCGATCTATGCAGGCTGGGAAGATCATTCCGTCGGTGAACCCAAAGACCGTGGCAGATGGATTATTGACATCCCTTGGCGTTCTTACGTTTCCCATTATCAGGGAACGGGTGGAACGAATCGTAACGGTTAGTGAAGCAGGAATTATCGAAACAATGAAGTATGTTTGGGAGCGTGCCAAGATCGTGATCGAACCGTCGGCGGCAACCGTGATTGCTGTAATGTGGGAAAAGAAAATTGACTTAACAGGTTTAAGAGTCGGTGTGATTTTGAGCGGCGGGAATGTAGACTTGGAAAAGCTGCCGTGGCAAAAGTGAATTTTGGTGTACGGAAAGAAAAAAATCAGTGCTTTCCATTTTATTCATATACAAAAAGAACCCTGCGCATGCGCAGGGTTCTTTGCTTCTACAAATTACCTTCCACCACCAGTAATGTAATGTTCTAACTGTGAAATCATGAATTTTTGTACGTCGATTACTTCTTTCAACACATCGCGGACGGAGATCAAACCGAGCAATTCCTTGCCATCATAAACTGGCAAGTGGCGGATATTTTTATCGATCATCAGCGCCATGCACTCCTCTAGCTGTTGGCTTGCTTCCACATAAATAACTTTCCTGGTCATGATCTCGCTGACCTTGGTGGTTTTGGCAGACCTGCCTTCGAGATCCATTTTTCTCACGCAGTCACGCTCAGAAACGATTCCCTCGACCTTTCCATTATGAACCACCATCATGGCGCCGGTGTTGTGCTTTGCCATTAGGCTAAGTACCTCCAACACAGTCGCATCAGGTGAGATGGAGAACACTTCGCTTCCCTTCTTACGGATCATATCGCGCACAGTGGACATCGGTTATCTCCTTGGCGTGGTTTGGTATCCTCAAAGTATAGACAAGAATTGAAGGAATGACAAGCAGGTCTTGCATTCATGCGTGATATTTTTCGCAAATCGGATATTTTCGAAACTTCAGATTCAATTTCTTCTACCAAATATTAAGCATAAAGCGCCCTGCCAATTTGGCAGGGCGCTTTTTCATTATTAGGTTAGTTTACGAGACCCAACCCAAACTAATTCTTCCGCGTTCAAGGTCGATCTTTTGGATCTCGACATCGAGGATGTCACCCACTTGTAGCACGGTGCCGTTGGGAATCTGGGTGCGGTGCAGGAGACCATCTTGCTTGACGCCGATATCCACGAAAGCACCGAAGTCTATGACGTTACGGACGGTGCCTTTGAGCTGCATGCCGGTGACGAGGTCTTCGGCTTTGAGCACGTCAGAACGCAGGATGGGCGTGGGTGTGTCGGAGCGCGGATCTCTGCCAGGGCGGACCAACTGCTCGAGCACATCTTTCAATGTGGGCACACCGCAGCCTAATTCCACGGCAAGCGCTTCGACAGTGGTGGTAGAGGTGAGAGACTCTACAGCGTGGATTCTTTTCTCGAGGGGCGAATCCACTTTCAGCCCGGCGCGAGCGAGGATAGTTTCTGCCAGGGTGTAGGATTCAGGATGGATGGCAGTTTCATCCAAGGGGTTCGAACCGGCTCGAATCCTCAAAAAGCCTGCTGCCTGCTCGAAGGCTTTGGGTCCTAAGCCGGAAACTTTTTTCAATGCAGCGCGAGATTTGAAAGGACCATTGTTGTCGCGATGCGCAACGATGTTCTCTGCCAGTTTCGGACCAATGCCCACCACATGCGTAAGCAGCGCGGGGCTGGCTGTGTTCACATCCACACCGACGTGATTGACCACGCTTTCGACCACGCCATCGAGGGCATGGTTCAAGGCAGATTGATCGACATCATGCTGATACATGCCCACGCCAATGGACTTGGGATCGATCTTGACCAACTCAGCCAGCGGGTCTTGCGCACGGCGGGCGATGGATACCGCGCCGCGAATGGAGACATCGAGCTTGGGGAATTCGGCGCGTGCGAGGGCTGAGGCGGAATACACCGATGCACCCGCTTCATTCACAATCAGATACTTGGTCTGCGACTTGGAACGAGTCAACTCTGCGACCAGTTTCTCGGTTTCGCGTGAGGTGGTGCCATTGCCTATGGTGATGAGTGTAACGTGGTGGCGATTGATCATATCTTGCAAAGTGTTGATCGCGCCCTGCCAATCGTTCTTCGGCTCATGCGGATAAATGGTGCCAGTATCGAGCAGCTTGCCGGTGGAATCCACTACAGCAACTTTACAGCCGGTGCGGAAGCCAGGGTCAATGCCGAGCACAGTTTGATCCGCAAGCGGCGCCTGACTGAGCAAGGCGCGCAAATTAGATGCGAAGACTTGAATAGCGTGGTTGTCGGCACCTTCGCCTTTGTCACGGCGCACATCACGCTCGATGGCAGGCAGAAGCAAACGCTCGGCGCAATCTTGAATGGCAAGCGCGAGCTGATCGGCAAAGGGGCTGATGATGTCCTGCTCGTATTCCGATTGAATGGCATCAAGCCAGTCACGTTCGGGAATATCCACACGGACTTTCAGCACGCCTTCTTTTTCGCCGCGGGTGATAGCAAGAATTTGATGCGGCAGTAAACGGTCGACGCG
>JBEBCV010000202.1:0-9527 GCA_041157505.1 Chloroflexota bacterium
TTATACACATCCGTTACCCATTCATTGAGCCCTTCACTGCCATAATCATATTCAACCCAAAGCGCCTCGCCATACGTGGCAAAGCCTTCGTTGAGCCAGATGCTGCTCCAATCACCTACACTGACGCTATCGCCGAACCATTGATGGGCAAGTTCATGTGCAACGACGGCTTCGGTGCCTTCGATGTCATCCAGATCGACCATATCCACACCAAAGATGGACATGGTTTGGTTTTCGAGAGCAGCGCCAAATTCAGTATCCATCACGAGCGCGCCATACACTTCGAATGGATAGGGACCAAAGAGTTCGCTGAAGTAATCGATCATTTCACCCTGACGTTCAAAAGGTTCGTTGATGTTATCTGGCAATGTGGCAGCATAGTAGTTGCGAATGGGAATGCCGCTTTCTGATTCCATGGTTTCCACGTTGAAATCATGGACGTTGATCGTAGTGAGGTAACTTGCCATCGGGTCGCGGACAGTGAAACTATACGTTGTTGTTTCGCCGTTATCTTTCGTTTCTCCAAGTACGCCGTTGGCTGCAACTTCATATGGCTTAGGCACAGTGACGATGATGGTGTAGGTCGCCTTATCAAGCGGATGGTCATTGACGGGGTAAAAACTGGCGGACCCATCCGGTTCACTTAGGACAAAGATGCCATTCTCGTAAACGACCCAACCCGTTGGGTAAGGTAATACTTTGGACATCATTGGAGTGGGAATGCCTTGATATTCCACAGTTGTTGTGAAGGCTTCGCCGTTCGTGAGCGTTTGAGCAGGGATGATCGTCAACTCCTGACCTTTGCGTTCGAACTCTGCCATCTCTCCATTGACGGTGAGGTTGGTTATTTTAAACCCGGCAAAATCCAGGTTGAATTGGCTCAGATCCTGCGTAGCAACTGCATCAATGGTGGTGATGGCGCTGAGGTCGCTGGTCTTCACGTCATGGATATTGATATCGAGGGTATAAGACACAGCATCATACCCGCCATTGCCAAAGCCGGGATATAGCGAGTCACCCATGCCGGGGGAGCCTGCGAGCGGCTCTGTTGGTTCTTCGAGCGGAGGCTCGGTCACGGGAGCAACATCTGTAAGCGGTGCTTCATTAGAAGGAGGGCTTGTTGGTGTTGCGGGGGTCAATGCTTTACACGAAAGTGCGAGCAATATCATGGCGGATAAAAGCAGGTATTTATTTTTCATTTTTACTCTGATGTTGTAATGTCTGCGCCTTCCCATTCGAGCATGAACTGATCGAGGAATTTCACCATCACATCGTGCCGTTCTGCGGCGATGCGTTTGGCAGTCGTTGTGTTCATGCGCTCTTTGAGCAGGAGCAGTTTTTCATAAAAGTGATTGATGGTGGCGCTTTTGCTGTTCTTGTATTCTTCAAAACTGGCGTGCATTTGGGGTGGTGCATCAGGGTCATACAGCGGACGGTTCTTATATCCGCCATAGGCGAAGGCGCGTCCGATACCGATGGCGCCAATAGCATCGAGACGGTCTGCATCCTGGACGATGAAACCTTCAAGTGAGTCCATTTTATTTTCGACACCCGCGCCTTTGTAGGAGATGTGCATAATGATCTTGCACACGCTATCGGTGATGGATGGGTCTACGTCGCAAGAGTCCAACCAGGCTTTGGCGCGATGCGGGGTTTCGTCACCGTGATCGTTGAATTTCCAATCGTCGAGGTCGTGCAAGAGGGCAGCAAGTTGAACGATAAAATAGTCCGCTTTTTCGATCTCGCAAATGGCAATAGCGTTCTTCCACACGCGATAGATATGCCACCAATCATGCCCGGAGGAATCATCTGAAAATTCCTGCTTGATGTACTCCGCAGTTTTTTGAAGGATCTGTTCGTTCGTCATATCACCAACTGCGCAGGGATGTGAGCTTGATGCGGATCATGGTGGAATATTCCTGCGTGAATTGCTGCGGTGTGGAGCCCAACCCCTTAATGCCATTACGATATTTGCGCATGTACATATTGTTCTTGTTGACAGGTTCAGCCTTGGCATCGATCCTGGCAAGCCCGCTGAATACGATCACATCTTCTTCGCCTTTGGGGTCGGGTGTATTGAAATGCAAAGAGACATTGGGGTTGTTCAAGATGTGCTTGAGCTTGAACGCGCTGGGCTGGCTATAGATCACAAGTGAGTCGCCTTCCAACACAAACCAAACCGGGCGTGGTTGCGGTGTGCCTTTTGAGTCGACGGTGGTGAGCCAGACAAAGTATTCCTGCTTGAGGTGACGCAATGCTTTGCGCCCCAGCTTGGATTTGAAATCAATCATCTCTTCCTCCATTCGCAAATTCGATGGTGCATATACTTAAAATCATTATAAACGAACAGGCTGGGCATATTGCCCAGCCTGCTTTTACGGATGAAATATTTTTTCATGCTTATCAGTTTCTTTTCAAGAACAACAGCATTAACACAACAATGTTGATCGCCGTTCCAATTGGGAGATACCACAACCCAAGCACAGACATGATAAGGAGCGCGCTGCGTCCCCAGGTTTGGTTGCTGACGAAACCCGTCACACCGACCAAAGCAGAAAAGCCATACGCGACAAAAATAGTTTTCATCAGCGTGGAGCGTGGGTCAATGCCCACAGATTCCACGAGCCCGGACCAAGGTCCGAGTTGACCCGCGTATTCGCCCTCTGCTGGTGTGATGTAATCGCCATTCGTCAATGCGTGGACTCCATCAAAAAGCATGTATCCCGCTGTGAAGGTGACCAGAATCGCAATGATCAACTTCATACCAGTTCCTTGCGGGTGGTGAGGATAAAGTCTTTGAGCATTTCCAATTGCCCGATGTGAAATCCTTCGTGCCAGTGGAAACCGCTGAGATGCGCTTCACGCGTCTTTTCGCCGCGATAGTTGCTGAAGTTCTCCTCCAACCACTCCGCGCTGACAGCTTCAAGCGCCTTGCGGATCATCCTTGTGCTGCCGTCCAAATATTTGAGTAATGTCTCCAAGCGAATGGACCTATCCCCAGGCCCGATATTATGCGAGCCGGTGTGATACAACTCGCGCACTTCATCCTGCCAAAGGTGGGTCACCCCCAACACTTCAAGCACATGGCTGCGATTGGTCACAATATGACCGAGAATCCAATTCGCTGAATTAGCTTCGAATGGAAGCTGCAATAAACTTTCTTCGTGATCGATCCCTTCCAAAATGTGATGAACCAACCAGTTATGAAAGGCATATTCTTCAATTAGGTAATGGGCATGATTGGTCGACATGGTACGTGTCCTATAGTTTTATTTTTTCAATGTACAAAGCGCCTGACGGATCTCACCAAGATGATAGGCGCTGTGAACCACAATGGATAATGCGCCGCCCATCGTATCTTCGTTCCACGCGGGATTCTCACGGAAGAGCTTCATCATGCGGTCATAGGCTTCGCGGAGTTTGGATTTGTACGCATCCCATTCCTGCGGCGTGACCTTTTCCACCGTGCGCCAGATCAAGCCCCAATCTCGCGGACTGTTATCCCCTTGAAGCGCAAAGCGTTCAAAGGATTCGATGAAGAAGGTCATGTGCGCCACCTGTGCGGCGAGCGAAGCGCATTTATTCCCCACAGGGATCGACGCCTCCGCTGCTGTGACCGTATCAAGTGTTTGGAACAGCGACGTGTTCGGATCAAGATAGATCCCCATTGGGTTTTCGAAGGTTTCGGTCATTAATTGCAAAAGGTTACTTCTAAAATCTTCAGACATTCATTCAGCTCCTTCATAAGCAGATTTGATCCAGCCTACCAGTTCAGCATCCACCTCACTGGCATCTGTTAACGCAACAATGTAATTACACATACTTCCCTTGGGTTGTTCCACCAGGCGTGAACTCTTCTTGAGGTCTTTGGCATTGATGCCCACCTCGAAACGAGTATTGGTCTTGGGACCGATCATTGCAAATTGTCTCTTGCGTCGCAAACTCACGTATCCTTTCTTGGGTACGATCTCGAATTCCCCCAACTTGTTGATGTGCTTCATCAACGCCTCATGAATGGGGCGCTGGGCAGCTTTTGCGCCGGTGTAGATCTCATCCAAAACGGTATCGTCACTTTTGCCTTCAGCGGCACGGGTTCCATCCGATTTGAGGATGGCATGGACCAATGAATTCGCATCTCCATGCCCAAGCCCAAATTTCTCCTTGAACATATCGCGCAGTTCGCCATGCTTGGTCAACCCACTTTTTTGAGCCGCCGAGGCAAGCTCCGCCAGCGATCTGCCGGTCTTCTTTTGGATATTCTCCAACTGGGTCTGGACGGCTTTATCAAGACTGCTCATGTTTTCATCTCCTGTTCTAAATCAAATACAATCCGAATCTGCCTATGATATAATTATAGAACAAATTTTCTATTTTTACAACCTCACATCGCCCCCGGTACCAATTTCGGAAATGGAGCGCAACAAATCTCGATCTTCTTTGTTACAGTAAAATGAATATAGTGGCAATTCGATCGCGGGTTGCCCTGCCTCTCCAACGCCGATGGAGAATTGAAAGTCATATCACGAAAGGAGGAACAGATGAATCGCCTTGTCCTGCTTGCAGGACTCATCATTACCCTGGTGGGATGCACGAACCGCAGCACTCCGCCTCCCGCCACGCCGACCATTGACCCACCCACCCAAGCTGCCCCTACACCGACGTCCATCCCTCCCACTGCCACACCGGTTGAGATACCCATACAAGTAACCGCAGAACTCGCCAACTGCCGATTCGGTCCTGGCACGGTTTACCAACCCATGAACGAGATCCGCGGAGGCAGACTCTTAAATGCCGTTGGGCGCGATGTGTCCTCCAACTGGTGGCAGGTTGAAGATCCCATCAACCCTGGTGGATATTGCTGGGTCGCTGCTGAAGTCACTGAGATAGAAGGAGACCCTGAGCAATTACCGATCATTGGTCCACCACTTGTGAGCATCACCAAAGTGGAATTACGCGTGGAACCAAACCGCATCGTCGTCAACTGCAGCGAATTCCCGCAAACGGTCTTCTTCGAAGCTGCCATCACCGTGAACGGACCCACACTCCTTACCTGGCAATGGGAAGCCAGCAATGGGGTCGTCTCCGATGTAGGCACGCTCATTTTTGAAGAAGCGGGCACACAATTGATCAATGAGTTCTACCGTATCAATGCTCCCAATGAATACTGGGTCAAATTAAAGATCCTGACACCGAATGTTTCGGAAGAACAAGTTTCTTTCCCTGTCAGTTGCAATCCTTAAATCAAAAAGTGGACGGCTCAAGAGCCGTCCACTTTTTGTTTTTCTTATTCACCTTCGAAGATCACATTGCTGTAACCAAGCGCATTGAAGAACTTGATCAGATATGCCTCGGCATTTCGTTCTGCCTGCAAAAGGATGCCATCTTCCAGAGCCGCCTTGCGGATCTCATCCTCTGCAGTTTGGCGTGCCAGCGTCTCCAGATCCACCTGACCCTGGGTCAGCAACCCTGTATCACGATCATAGACGTATGATTTCTCATTATCCAGCGTGGCGATAAAGATCTCGGTGGGAGGCAAACGCACATAAAGAACGTTACCGTCAAAGCGCATGTCAGAAGGCTGAAGTTTTTCCATATCGATACCCGCGATCACAATACCATGTGCCACAAACAGCAGTTTGTCACCAAATGCAAAACCAAAGGTGCCTTGTCCGACCTCTGCAGTAATGACCTTTTCCACACTATATTGGATCGTTTCCAGACGTGCCAATGAACGTACTTCATTGATATACGTCACCGGGTCGGGGATGATCGTGGGAGTTGGATTCGCCAATTGTGCCACCTGGGTTTGCAACGCCTGGTTCGCCTGATTCACCTGCTCAAATGGCTGTTGTGCTGCAGTGGCAGTTTCGCGCACGGTCTGTACGATAAAATAGACCCCGGCAGCAAGAACTACCAAAATCAGGATGGACATAATTGTGCTAAACGTATTTTTCATTTTCTTCCTTTCACCGCTTATAAAGCGTCTCAACACTAAACTTGTTATACTATTATAGCAAGGTCATTATGCTTGATACCAAACAATCCTGCAAAATAAACAAAGTTATTCTCACGATAACACTGTTATTTACGTTCGGATGTACATTTCCGGTGCAGGTCACTCTCGGGAATCCCACACCAACTCCTACGCTCGAACCGACACCTGCTCTAACACAAGCGCCTCTGGCCACATCCGAACCGGGTACTGAACAAAATCCCCTGATCCTCGCCCTAGCCCCGAACCCGCGTCCCACAGAGGCTGTCATTGCTGCGGGGGATGTTCTTGCTGCATACATTGAAGAACGAACCACCTATCGAATTGTCAGCGTCATCCCCGCCTCCGAAGAAGACCTGGTCAATGACCTCGCGATCGGCAATGCACACATTGCGTCACTTACGCCCTATGCGTTCGTACTCGCGCGCGATAACAATTCAGTCTCTGCTATGCTGGCACGCGTCCGCAATGGAGAGATGTTCTATGGCGCACAGATCCTCATTAACCGGGAAGGCGAATTCGCAGCTTATTTTGATGAGGAGCGCGGCGAGAACACGACCGACAACGTCACTGCCCTGAAACAGTTCACAGATAAAAAGCCCTGTTGGAGCGACGAGTTCTCCCCGTCGGGGTATGTGGTGCCACTCGGATTGCTGAATCAGTCTCAGGTCCAGGCGCGAACCGGGGCATTCCTCGAAGGTCAACCCAATGTGGTGCGCGGCGTCTACGCTGATGACATTTGCGATTTCGGCGCGACATTCGTTGATGCCCGCACATCCGCAGTGCTCGAAGCAGACTATCCCGATGTGATGGATAAGGTGCTTGTAGCATGGCGCATCCCCGAAATCATTCCGTACGAAAATATTTCCATGTCTACAACTTTGCCGTTCGAAATGCGGCGTTCTGTTCAACGTGCCTTCATCGATTTTATGACCACACCCGAAGGGAAAGCCGCCATGCAAACCATTTACGGGTTCGATGAAATGCTGCCCGTGGAAGATGCCGCGTATGCAGAGTTCATTGCATACGTGAACGCCTCAAGGCTGGATCTGGTGGATTTGATAGAATAGCGCGATGCTAAAAAAGGTCGTTGTATTTCTTTGGCGGGCAGCCCTCGTGTTGGGTGCTTTAACCGTCATTGGTTTGTTCATGCCAAGATTTATCATGGGGTTGTTTGCCGCTCCCAGAACCTTCACCATGGAAGATGTGCCCGTTACACGCGTTGCCATTGTTTTCGGTGCGGGTCTGCTGCGCGATGGTTCGGCTGGACCTGTGCTCAGCGACCGTATGTTGACCGCTGTTAATTTATATCAAGCCGGGAAGGTGGAAAAGATCCTGGTCAGCGGCGATAATCGTTTTCTTGAATACAACGAGCCGGAAGCGGGGCGTCAATATGCTCTGGAACGCGGCGTACCCGATGAAGATATCGTGCTCGATTATGCAGGCAGACGCACGTATGATACTTGTTACCGCGCCAAGCACATCTTCGGTGTAGACGAAGCCATTCTCATCACACAAGATTTTCACATGCCGCGGGCGCTGACACTCTGCAACTGGTTCGGTGTTGAATCGTTTGGTGTGGAAGCAGATAACCGTTATTTCCTAAAACGCGCACGCGCATGGTGGAACTTCCGCGAGACCTTTGCAGTCTTCCAAGCCGCATGGGATTTGATGATCACCAAACCGCTGCCTGTGTTGGGTGAACCCGAGCCAATAAATTGACACCTTGCCATAATAAACATAGAGACCTAAATAATTATTCTCAGTGATCTCTGTGTGCTCTGTGGTGTAAATCTTTTTCTGGAGTATGTTTATGAACCGCGAAGAAGCCCTTGCCCTTGTACGTGAATATGTTAAAAGCGAAAGTTTGGTACGGCACATGTTATCAGTTGAAGCCGCCATGCGTTTCTACGCCGAAAAATTCGGCGAGGACGTGGAGACTTGGGGCTTGATCGGTCTGCTGCATGATTTTGATTGGGAGATCCACCCCACGCTGGAAGAACATCCGCAAGCGGGTGCACCCATGTTACGCGAACGCGGCGTACCTGAAGATATTATTCAAGATATTTTGAGCCATGCTGATCATCTTGGTTTGCCGCGTGATACTTTACGCCGCAAAGCCATTTGCGCCTGTGATGAAGTGACGGGTCTTATCACCGCGGTAGCCTTGGTGCGACCCTCCCGTTCTTTATACGACCTTGAAGCCAGCTCTGTCAAAAAGAAGTGGAAAGACAAAGCCTTCGCCGCCGGAACCAACCGCGAAGAAATGGAACATGCCGCCAAAGACTTCGGCATTGATGTTTGGGAACACGTTGGGAATGTGATCTTGGCGATGAGAAAGATCGCGCCTGAGTTGGATCTGGTTGGGAATATTCAGAAACCGAATTAGGCTTGCAGAAGCCAGTTCCGCGCTTCTTCAATATCGGTAAATACACGGTATGGAACAGAGCGATTCTGCGCAGTGATCTCGAAAAACCGCATATCGGCATCTAATTTAGGGTTGCCCTCTGCGTACACCAATGCCACTTGCGAACTGACCAATGCATGCTGCGAACGTTGATCGCGCATGTCTCTTGCACGCTCAAAGATCTGTGCCATGGAAAGGTCAAAGCGCAGTTCTCGAATATCCAACAACACCTTGCGCAATCCGCTTTCATCCACAGATCGCATGATCTGCTGAACCATGAGATTGTCCGTATCGCGATCCCAATCTCCTATAGCATGAACAAAGATCGTGCCAGTTTCCATATCACGTCGGATTTTGTAATCCATGGCATCCTCCTGTTGTTGATTCGATTATACGCTTTTGAAAAACTCCCGTGAATTGCAATTCACGGGAGTTTTTTCTATTTCTTCTTTTTCGGTTTTGCTTTTACAGAAGGCTTCTTTGCAGGTTTCATTTTTGACTTCGAGGCAGGCTTGGCAGCTTTTTTAGCAGGAGCAGCCTTTTTTGCCTTTCCTTCTTTCTTACCCTTCGAAGATGACGCCTTTCCACTTTCCTTCTTGGGCTCTTCTTTCGCCACCTTCACATAGCTCTCAAGCATCCATCCCACTGCAATGGACGTGATCCCTTCGCCAGGCTTGACCTCCACCACCACATCACCCTTCGATGAAGCGCGTTTGCGTAAACCGGCGGCATCTAACCTTGTAGATTTCGGCGCGCCCTTGGTCATGTGAATGGTTGCAACATGGTTTGGCTTGCCTGTTGCAACTGCAACCAGTGTCGATTTACCTGGCAAGTCCCATGCCACTACGCCCTTGCCATAACGTCCCTGCACGGGGAAGTCTTTCTGATCCACGCGTTTGGCTTTGCCTTCGTTGGTGAGCAGGAAAATATCGCCGTCTGCTGGCAGAATTTCGGCGCCAACCACTTCGTCTTTGTCTTCGAGTTTCATGCCGTTCACACCTGCAGCAACGAGTCCCATTGGGCGAACATCGTCTTCCTTGAAGCGGATCGCCTTACCGCTGGCAGTGACAAGCAGGATCTCTTTCTTTCCGTTCGTGATGCCAACCGCATTGAGTTTATCCCCTTCGT
>JBEBCV010000203.1:0-6331 GCA_041157505.1 Chloroflexota bacterium
GTCAACTTGCGCAGTTCGCTCAACGCTTCATTAAGTGAGATGTTCAGTTTTTGGCGTTACGACTCGTGGGTGATCCTCGATGATTACGTGCCTGCGGAACGCTTGATGAACGAAGCGAAAAAAGTGCCCGGTGTGGAGCAAGCTGAAGTATGGAATTTTGCACTGGCACGCTATATCCGCCCGGATGGTTCAGAGAGCGGCAACCTGTATCTCATAGCCCCGCCCGCCGGTTCGCAATTTCTCGACCCGCCCATCATCGAAGGACGCGACCTGCAACCTGGCGATACAGATGCGGCGGTCGTCAGTCCCGGCTTTCTCGCGCGCGAGCCCACCTTGCAGCTTGGCGGACCGATGAAGATCAAGATCGAAGGTCGTGAGCAGATCTACACCATCGTTGGAGTGGTCAACATGATCGGCAATGAATCCATCGGCTACTTCACGCTGATCGATTACTCCGCCTACTCGCGCCACGTGCGCGAACCCAACCGCGCGAACAGCATCGTCTTCACCCTATCAACCGACTCGCTCGAAGAGCAGCGCGCCATCACCAGTGCCGTCGAAGAACATTTCGACCGGGTCGATATCGAAGTGACCAACACCTTTCTCGTTGAAGATGAACGGCAGGAGATCGATGCCGCCTTTGGCATCGTCGTTGCCTTGTTGATGATCATGACCGTCCTGCTTGCCACGGTCGGCGGGCTGGGCTTGATGGGCACCATGAGCTTGAACGTGATGGACCGCGTGCGTGAGATCGGTGTGATGCGCGCGTTCGGTGCCTCCAGCAAAATGATCTCGCGTACCGTCATCATCGAAGGTCTCTTAATTGGAATGATGAGTTGGATCCTGGCGATCGGACTTTCCCTGCCCATCAGCAGTTTCCTCGCTCGAGCCGTGGGCATCTCGTTCATGGACTACCCCATTCCTGCCACCACGTCCCCGGGTGGGATCTTCGCCTGGGCAGTCATCGTCATCGTCATCTCTATTGAAGCCAGTCTTTTGCCCGCACTGCGGGCTGCACGACTGACCGTCACCGAAGTGCTGGCATATGAATAAAGATGTCACTCTGAGCGACAGCGAAGAGTCTTTTACATTGCAGTAGAGATCCTCACCTGCACTGCATCCGCAACGCGGTGCATGTGTCGCTTTCGCTCAGGATGACACGGACAACAAAGGAGTACATAATGAAAATAAAAATCTTCTCCTTACTCACATTGACCGCGCTGCTCCTCGCCGCCTGCGGAGCGGACTCGACCGAACCGGCAGTTGAGCCTGACACAGAAGAAGTCTCCCCCACCACCGTCACCGCCGAAGGGACGTTAATGCCCAGGCGATCTGCCGAACTTGCTTTCGCGCAAGGCGGTGTGGTGAACGAAGTCTTTGTTCAGCTCGGCGAACGTGTTTCTGCAGGAGATGTGATCGTGCAGTTGATCGGGGTGGATTCTGCCAAGGCAGAACTGGCTGCTGCACAGCTCGAACAAACTCTTGCACTTCAAGCCCTTGATGCTTTGTATCGGAATGCCTTGCAAAGTTCATCAAAGACCGAACAGGCATTGATGAAAGCACAGGAAGCCTACGAAAGCGAAGCCAATGGCTGGAACCTCGGCAACGAAGATGAAGCCACCGACCTTGAACTAAGCATAGAAGATTATGTGATCGCCGAAGAAAATTACCGCGAAGCTCACGAAAAACTGGATGATGTGCTGGATCTGGATGAAGACAACCATGACCGCCTGGAAGCACAGGAAGAGCATGATAAGGAAACAGCATCTCTCGCCGAAGCATATTCCGATCTACGGACCGCGCTGGCTGAGAACGATAGATATCTCAATGAAGAACACATCAATCTATTGACCGCCATTTCGAATCTTGAGTCTGCGCGGGAGTTGCAAGAACGCTTGAATAGCGACAACCTGGACCCCGAAATTCTCGCCGCGGCCCAAGCCCGCCTGGATGCAGCTTCTGCACATGTGGCGGCTGCCGAAGCCGCTGTGGAACTTTACGAACTGCGCGCACCGTTCAATGGAGTTTTACTCAGCAGCGACCTGACCGTAGGTGAAACCGTTCTACCGATGACGCCGGTTGCGTTCGTGGCGGATACTTCGAAATGGATCGTGAAGACAAAAGACCTCGCAGAGGTGGATGTGGCGAATGTCGCGGTTGGAGATCCAGCCCAGGTCAAGTTCGATGCGTTTCCCGATGAGGAGTTCACAGGTACGGTAACGGAAGTCAACCCGGTGGGGAAACTGTATCTTGGGGATATGACCTATCAAGTCACTCTTGAATTGGAGGAAGCAGACTCGCGCTTTAAGTGGAATATGACTGCGGTGGTGAATATCAACGAATGAGGAAATAATTTCAATACACGACCAGGGGTCCATTCATAAATATCGGCTGTGCGCCCGGCAGCTAGAATTCTTCCGATCGTAAAAGTGGACATGGCATCTCGTTCGCTTCTCGTTACATTGGCTCGATTGGCATATCAATTCAGAGTCCGAGGGTAAATATATTTTTATCCATTTAATAACGAACGGATTTTTGACTATACAAATGAATATTTTTCTTACTTTCACGTAATTTTTAGGTAGGGAAATCCCCCATGTCCATCAATTAATCCATGGGTGATAATAAAAAAAGGTCATAGTCCATTGAAAACCATAATGATCAGCATATATCTATTTCATAATCGTATTGTATGAAATATTAATTATTTTATACAATTAGTTTCCAGGGTTTCTTGTATGAGCAAGTCATGTAGGTAAAACTTCCTGAAACAAGAGAAAATTATGAGTGCTAAAACCAAACTTCAGTTGGAAACCGAACTAATGGAAGCACAGGCAACGATCGCGAAACTCGAACGCGATCTGCAAAAAGCCAGGGCAGGCGGGCAGGTAAAAAAGCCAGCGCGTAAAAACCCGCCAAGGAGATCTCAATCTGAAGAAGACCTACTGAAACTCCTGGAAGTGCTGCCGGTTGGGGTTTCCATCCTGGACGATGAGCGCAAGGTGGTCTTTCAAAATTCCGCCCTCTCCCACATCCTGGATATGACTCCGGAGGGAATTCAGACGGGTGCTTATAAAGACCGCAAATATCTGGCCGCTGACGGGAGTGCCATGCCCGCAGACGGTTTCGCAAGTATGCAGGCACAAACGAGCGGTCAGGCCATATATAACGTGGAAACGGGGGTTATCAAAGAAAATGGAGAAACGATCTGGACAAGTGTTTCAGCCCTGCCAGTGAACTTAACCACTTGGAAAACAGTCATCGTAACAATAGACATTACAGAAAGAAAAAATGCAGAAGTCCGTATGCGTGAAGCGGAACTGCTCTACCGCACAATCTTCGAAACCTCGCTGGATGGGTTAACGGTTTTCGACTCCAAAATGAATATCACCATCAGCAACAAACGGGCGGCTCAAATCTACGGTTTTGACTCTCCGGCTGCCATGGTCGGTAGAAATGCGTTCGAGTTTTTGCCGCCCGATGAACAGGTGCGTGCGAGGGAGATCGCGCGCAATCGACGAGCAGACCATGTCCATTACGATGAATACCGGCTCCTTAGGCATGATGGGCAGGAATTTTTCGGCGAAACAGGCTCACTTGCCATACCAACCCAGGAGGGTACCCCCTCTGGTTTGGTGTTGGGTGTGGTGCGGGACATAACTGAACGCAAGCATTTGGAGAAAAAATTACTTGATAGTGAAGAACGGTATACGATCCTTTTTGAAAAAACAGCTGTACCCTCGATCCTTTTAAGATTACCGGAGGTTGTGATCGTTGATGTGAACGAAGCCTGCGAAAAATTGACCGGCTTCAGCAAACAGGAAATGCTTGGCAAGACCGCCGCGGAACTTGGCATCATCAAAAAAGAACAGCGCACAGAAGCCATATCACAGTTCGAAAAGCATGGCTCATTGGCAGAAAAAGAATCACGTGCATATACCAAAAGCGGAGAAGAGCGTATTGTTGTTGCAAATATCAACCGGGTGATGATCAATGAGCAGCCATTTGCAATTACAACTCTGTTGGACATCACTGGGCGCAAACAAGCGGAAATAAAACAACAACAGCTTACAGAACGGCTTGACCTTGCCACGCATTCAGCACATATAGGCATCTGGGATTGGGACATCCAAAAGAACGAGATCGTTTGGGATGATCAGATGTATGCATTGTATGGGCTGAAGGCTGGCGAGTTTGGCGGCGCTTACGAAGCCTGGTTGAATGGAGTCCATCCGGATGACAGAGAACCGGGTAATGAAATTTCGGCGGCTGCTGTACGCGGCGAACGGGAGTACGACACAGAGTTCCGCGTGCTGTGGCCGGATGGTTCTGTCCACTGGTTGAAGGCGAATGGGCAGGTATACCGTGACAAGAATGGAACACCGCTCCGCATGGTGGGTGTCAATTACGATATCACCGAACGCAAACAAGCAGAAGCTGCAATGGAGCATCTTCACAACACGCTGGTAGAAGCCCAAAAGATCGCGCATCTGGGCAGTTTCGAATATATTGCCGCCACACAGACGACGGTATGGTCAGAGGAAGAATACCGTATCTACGGTCTGGATCCCTCTGGTCCTTCACCGGCGTATGACGTGATGCTCCAAAAGTGTATTTACCCCGACGACGCGCCCCTTCTGCATGAGACCTTTACGAAGGCAATGCAGAACAGTTCTGTCTACGAACTCGAACACCGTATCGTGCGACCCGATGGCAGTGTGCGCTGGGTCTATGATCTTGCACATCCCCACTTGAACAAACAGGGAGAACTCATTCGGTATGTCGGCATAACGCTGGATATCACCGAGCGCAAGCTAGCGGAGGAGAAAATTCGGGAGAGCGAGGAATTTCTCCGTCTGGCATATGAGGCTACAAACCTGGGAATTTGGAAGAATGACCTGATAACCGGCAGTGTGGAATTCGATGAGCGCGCCCGCATGCATTATGGTTTTGATACTCAGCAAACGACACTCCCTGAATTAATGAAGCACATCCATCCAGAGGATGTCGCCAGGCTGGGATCGGAGCTAGCGGCTGTTACCGGGCCTACAGGGGATGGAAAATTTGCCACAGAGTATCGGGTGATCCACCCGGATGGCAGTGTTCATTGGCTGGCAATTGGAGTGCGGGTCATTTTCGAAGGCGAAGGAGAAAAACGTCATTCGGTGATGGGATTCGGCACTTCTTTGGACATCACCGAGCGCAAATTAAGCGAGCAGAAACTACGTGAAAGCGAAGAACGTTTTCGCATCGCACTCAGAAACTCACCGATCGTCATCTTCAATCAAGATAGAGACTTGCGGTATACCTGGATCTACAACCCAGCTATGGGATTCAGCCAAGAGGCAGTGCTTGGCAAAACTGATGCTGAACTGCTCCATGTAGAAGATGCCGCAGTTTTGACTGCGATCAAACATCATGTCCTGATTACCGGTATACCTGTTCGTGAAGAAGTCAAGACCACTTTGAATGGGCAGACATTTTTCTATGACCTTTCCGTCGAACCTATGCGGGACTTGAATGGAAACATCACTGGCGTGACCTGCGTATCTGTGGACATCACCGAACGCAAACAAGCCGAGGAAGCCCTCAAAAATAGCCAGGCACAATTAGAAGCCTTGGTGACTTCTCTGGATGATATTGTATTTGAGGTCGACATGAATGGCACCTATCTCAACTTGTGGACGGTTAACGAGGCTCGTCTGTTCCGCCCGCGTGAAGAGATCATCGGTAAACGATTCGACGAGGTCTTCGGCGAAGCAGCCAGCCGCCCATTCTTTGAATTTCTCGAACTCACCCTGAGCAGCAACGCCGCCCAGACGTTGGAATATCCCATAGATATGGGCGGGGAACAACACTGGTATGCCGCCCATTACAACATCATCCATGGTCAGACGGGTATGCCCCAGAATGTCTCCATCCTGGTTCGAGACATCACCGCGCGCAAACAGGCTGAAGAGGCATTGCGTCAATCACAGGAAAACTTCGCTAAAGCTTTTAGTTCCAATCCTACTGCATTGGCGATCACCCGCAATGCAGATGGCAAATTCATCAACATTAATAATACCTACACTTCCATCATGGGGTACGACCCATCGGAGGTGATCGGTCATACTGCTCTTGAACTATTCATCTATGCTGATCCAAAAGAACGTGAAGGGCTTCTTCGGGTTTTGGCAGAACAGGGCAGAGTGCTCAATTACGAATTATCCGTTCAAAGCAAGGACAAGAAGCAACTTGAAATCCTTGTTTCCATGGAACCTATCAACTATAACAACGAAGATTGTATCCTTTCTGATTTTGTTAATATAACGGAATTAAAAAAAGCGCA
>JBEBCV010000204.1:0-14461 GCA_041157505.1 Chloroflexota bacterium
CCAATTCGATGCTGCTGCCAACCCCGGCAACTCGGGCGGACCGTTGCTCAACCGTCAGGGACATGTGATCGGCATTGTGACCGGTTTGACCAACCCCACTGAAGATAATTTTTTTGTAGGCATTGCCTTTGCGGTTCCCATCAACATTGCGGTGGGCGGCATGGGGTCGCCGCCGTATTAGTCTAAATCGTAGGGACAACCCGCACAACGGGAGCAATTCGTTTTGATGTTATTGAAAGGTCGCCATTACATGGGCACCAACTCACAAGGAGAATATTCATGGAACAAACCAATCGCGAGAACAAACTTCCGATGGAACGGGTGTTGTATGAAGTCAAGAAAGTTATCGTTGGGCAGGATCATTTATTGGAACGGCTGGTCGTCGCCTTGCTCGCACGTGGACACATCCTTGTTGAAGGTGTGCCTGGTTTGGCGAAGACGATGGCGATCAAGACATTGGCAGATTCCATCGGTGGCGAATTCAAGCGCATTCAGTTCACCCCAGACCTTGTCCCTGCAGATTTGATCGGTACGCGCATTTACAACCAAAAGACGGGTGAGTTTAATACTTCGTTGGGACCGGTTTTTACCAACTTATTGCTTGCCGATGAAATCAACCGCGCGCCTGCGAAAGTGCAAAGCGCTCTTCTCGAAGTGATGCAAGAACGTCAGGTGACAATCGGGCGTGAGACCTTCAAAGTGCCGAATCCTTTCTTGGTGTTGGCAACGCAGAACCCCATCGAAACCGAAGGGACTTACGCCTTGCCCGAAGCCCAAGTGGACCGCTTCATGCTCAAGGTCTTGGTAGGCTACCCAACCCCAACCGAAGAATTCGTCATCGTGGAACGTATGACGGGCGCAGTGCAGGCTATTCAACGTATTCTCACGACCGATGAGTTGGTGGAATTACAAAAGAAAGTGGACCAAGTCTATGTGGACCCGGCGTTGATCGAGTATGTGGTCAAGCTGGTCAATGCCACGCGCAGCCCCAAGTTGGTCGGGTTGAATGACATGGAGCATTACATCACCTTTGGCGCCAGCCCGCGTGCTTCCATTAACTTGATCCTCACAGCCAAAGCGCTCGCCTTCGTGCGCGGACGTGGGTATGTCCTTCCGCAAGATGTGCTTGATATGGCGTTGGATGTCATCCGTCATCGTTTGGTACTTTCATATGAAGCGCTTTCCGATGAAGTGACCAGCGATGAAATTCTGAGCAAGATCCTCGACCGTATTCCCGTCCCTGTGGTGCCTTTGAATGAACACTTCAACGTCCGCGCGAACTCCTGAGCGCATCCTGCACCGGCTGGATTGGCAGGTCATTCGCAGTCTGGACGGATATTTGCAGGGTGATTATCGCAGTCTCTTCCGCGGCTCAGGCGTGGACTTTGCCGACTTGCGCGAGTACCAGCCGCAAGACGACATCCGCTACATTGACTGGAACGTCAGCGCCCGTATGGATTCGCTCTACGTCCGCGAGTATATGGAAGACCGCGAGATCATTGCGTGGTTTTTGCTTGATCTGAGTCCGTCTGTGGATTTTGGCACGCTGGATACGCAGAAGCGCACGGTCCTGGTCGATTTTGTGGGCGTGCTATCACGCTTGCTCACGCGTCACGGGAATCGCGTCGGGGCGGTGATGTTTGGGAACGGTGTCCAGCATACGGTCCCGGCAAGAGGCGGGCGGATGCATGTCTTGCGCCTCATCAACGATCTGCTCAAGCAGCCGCATCTCACGCGTGTGCCAATGACCGACCTATCCGCTTTGATCAAAGGCGGTTTGCATAGCATCAAGAAACGTTCGCTTGTGTTCGTAGTGTCTGATTTCATCAGTACGCCAGGCTGGGAGCGTTCGTTGAGTTTGCTGGCACAACGGCATGAAGTCATTGCCATTCGGTTGTGGGATCCGCGTGAGACGACATTGCCGGATGTGGGTCACATTGTGCTGGAAGATGCGGAGACAGGTGAGCAATTATTCGTGGATACCAGCGATAAAAAATTTCGCCAGCGTTTCATGGATGCGGCGAATAAGCGCGAAGAAACGCTGACCGAGTCCTTCAAGCGCGCCGGTGTGGATGTGCTTTCGCTTTCCACCGAAGCGGACTTGATCCATGCCATTGCAAGTTTCGTGATGCTGCGCCGTCAGCGCCGAAGGTGAAGTGACCTGATGAGCTTTATTTGGGAAAGTATGCTTTGGTCGTTGGTGCTGATTCCGTTGTTGATGTTGATGTATTTCAATATTCAACGGCAGCGTCAGCAGATCGCGCTTCGTTATGGCAGTTTGGGTTTGGTGAAGCAATCTTCCGGACGAGATGTGGGGATGCGCAGGCATATCCCTGCCTTGTTCTTTTTGGTTGGGTTGACGGTTCTCTTCGTCGCTTTGGCTCGTCCACGCGTGGTGGTGAGTTTGCCGAAAGTGGAAGGTGTGGTCATTCTTGCCTTTGATGTCTCTGGCAGTATGGCAGCGGATGATTTTAAACCGAATCGTTTGGAAGCCGCCAAAGAGGTGGCAATTGATTTTGTAGAGCGTCAACCATCCACAGTGAAAGTTGGAATTGTAGCGTTCAGCGAAGGTGGGATCACGGTTCAAATCCCTTCGAACAACCAGACTGCGATCATCGAATCGATCACGCGCCTCACACCTCAACGTGGAACGTCATTGGCAAACGGGATTCTCGTTTCGCTGAATACGATCGCCAATATCACCGGCGACGACCCGATCACGACCTTGGACCGAACCGGCATGCCGACCCCAACCGGACCGACCGAAAAGATGGACGAATCTGTTTCCATCATCCTCTTTACCGATGGCGAAAATAACATGGACCCAGACCCGCTTAATGCCGCATTGTTCGCTTTGGAACGCGGCATTCGCATCCATACGATTGCGATTGGCAGCCCCGAAGGCGTGCAGTTGACGGTCAATGGCTTCACAGTTTTTACCAAGGTGGATGAAGTTACCCTGCGTGGAATTTCAGACCTGACGGATGGTATCTACTTCAATGCCCAAAATGAAGAAGACCTCAATGAAGTGTACAAGACTATCGAGCCGGGTGTCCGTATTGCGTATGAAGAAACCGAAGTGACCGCAGTGTTTGCGGGCGTCAGCATTTTGAGCCTGTTGATCGGTGGAATTTTGTCTTTGTTGTGGTTTAGTCGTGTGCCGTAATGAATAGTAGATTGAGGTTCTAATGCAATATATTTGGTGGCCCGCTATTTATTTATTTGCGCTCATTCCCATTTTGATCTTTGGGTATGTTCTGATCCTGCGCCGACGTAAGCCATACGCTGTACGTTTTTCAAGTTTATCTTTGGTCCGCGAAGCGATGCCCAAACGCTCTTCGTGGAAAAGGCACTTTCCTTTTGTCTTATTCCTGTTGGCGATCTCAAGCCTCATCATGGCAATGACCCGCCCGACTTCTACAGTAACCTTACCCTCCACAAATTCCACCATCATCCTCGCCATCGATGTGTCACGCAGTATGTGCTCCACCGATATTGAGCCCAACCGCATGGAGTCCGCCAAGGCTGCGGCGCTGCAATTTATCAAAGCCCAAGATTCGGACACACAGATCGGTATTGTTGTCTTTGCTGGTTTTGCTGCCATTGCTCAACCTCCCACTACCGACCGTAATTTGCTCGAAGCGACCATTCAAAATATCGCCACAGCTCGCCGCACTGCCATTGGCGAAGGCATTCTGATGTCCATCAATGCCATCTCCGAAATTGACGATTCGGTGGTCAGCCCGTATTCATCTCTTCCCGTAGTCGCAATGCCAGAGGGGGAATATGTCCCTGCCATCATCGTTCTGCTGACAGATGGTGTCACAACAACTGGTATTGACCCCCTTGTTGCTGCCCAAATGGCAAAGGATCGTGGCATTCGAGTGTTCACGATCGGGTTTGGTACCGCCAATAACACCTCTCCCATGAACTGCAATCCTTATTCGCCCCAACCTCAATTCGAAGAGCAGTTTGGGCTCAGCCCATTTGGCGGCGGTGGGAGCGGCGGTTTTCGTCGCGAGATCGATGAAGAGACTCTCAAACAAGTAGCCGCCATGACGGGCGGTACCTATCACCTTGCTGAAAGTTCTTCTGAACTACAAACCATTTTTGACAGCCTGCCCACGCAACTCTTTACGGTGACAGAAACAACCGAGATCAGTGTCATCTTTGCCGCGATTGGCGCATTCTTTATTGTCTTAGCGATTCTGCTATCTCTGCGCTGGAATCCCTTGCTCTAAAACCATCTTTTGTACGAATAATACAGATTTGCCGGAGACTCAAAATGGTGAGTCTCCGGTTGTTCTGTGTCCAATGATCTCTCACCTCTTTGAAGAATCTGATGCGGGTATAATTCCAGTAATGGATGAAAAACTTCAATTCAAACCATTTGGTTTGTCTGCATTGGCATTGGCTATAGTGGGTTGGGGCGGTTTATACCTTGTGATCACAATGACCTTACCTTTTGTTTGGTCGCGTTGGGGATTTTTCGCGCTTCTGCTCATGGCGCTCACTGGAACAGCGCTTCCCATCGTCTATTACTTGCATAAACGCTTTCCAACTGAACCGCCCGCCGATGCGAACGTCATCATGCGCCAAGCCATGTGGGTGGGTGTCTATGGTGCCACCATTGCCTGGCTTCAGTTGGGTCGTCTTGTTACCCTTTACGTTATTCTCGGTCTTGCAGGTGGGCTTATTGCCGCTGAATATTTCATCCGCATCCGTGAAAAAGCCAACCGCCGCCCGCCCATGATCAACGATGACCACACTTCGTAATCTTCCCTCCGTCGAACAACTTCTTCAAACCGAAACGACCGCGCGACTCATTGCGCATTTTGGTCGCCCGTTGACTTTGGATGCTCTACGCAACACCTTGGATGACATCCGCGCGCGCTTCAAACTTAATCCTGAAATTGAGTTGCCCTCTATAGATCTGATCCTCAATCAAACCGAATCCACTCTCACCGCATGGACGGCTTCTACGCTCCATCCGGTCATAAACGCCACTGGGGTGATCCTGCATACCAACTTGGGTCGCGCGCCGTTGAGCCATGCTACTCTCCACGCCATGGATGTGGTCTCTCGCGGCTACTCCAACCTTGAGTTTGACCTTGAAACCGGCAAGCGCGGTTCACGTCTCATTCATGCCGAAGGACTGTTGAAAAAACTAACTGGAGCAGAAGCAGCTTTGGTTGTCAATAATTGTGCTTCTGCGGTATTGCTTACGCTTTCTGCCTTGGCGAATAAAAAGCGCGTGGTCATTGCCCGCTCACAACTGGTTGAGATCGGCGGCGGATTCCGCGTGCCCGATGTGATGAAGCAATCTGGGGCAAAGCTCGTGGAGATCGGTACCACCAACAAAGTCCGCGTAGCAGATTACACCTCCGCGCTGGATGAACCAACTGCGTTGGTGATGCGTGCACATCGTTCGAATTTCAAGATCGTGGGCTTTATCGAAGAGCCCGATTTCAAAGATATTGTCGATGCTGCACATCAGGCGAATGTTCCCGTTGTGGATGACCTCGGCTCGGGTGCCTTGTACGACACCGCCAAATATGGCTTCTCTCACGAACCGACCGTGCAAGAGTCCATGCAAGCAGGCGCGGATGTGATTCTCTTTTCGGGTGACAAATTGCTTGGCGGTCCGCAGGCGGGCATCATCATTGGCAAAAAGGAATTGCTCGATAAGATCAAAAAACATCCGCTGGCAAGAGCTGTCCGCGCAGATAAATCTTGTTTGGCAGGTCTCACTGCCACACTGACGCATTACCTCAAAGATGAGGCGGAGCGAGAAATTCCCATCGTAAGGATGATGTCACTAACGCTGAAGCAGGTCAAAGGTCGAGCTGAAGCGTGGCGGGAGGAATTGGGGCAAGGCAATGTGGTGGAGGGCGAGTCCACGGTGGGGGGCGGGTCGCTTCCAGATGAATCCATCCCGACTTTCCTTCTTGAACTGCAAGTGAAATCTGCCGAAAAATTTTTGCGCGCATTGCGAAAGAACAACCCGCCCATCATTGCGCGGACAGAGAACGATAAAGTGCTCCTCGATCCTCGCACCGTCTTCCCTGAACAAGAAGGCGCACTATTGGTTGGGTTAAAGAATTTATTAAAGGCTTAATGCGAATTGCGCGAAAAAAGCAAAAAACGCGAAGGGATGGTGAAAAATTATGGAAGATATTGTCGAAAAAGATTTGTCTTATTCGATTGTGAAGGCAGCTTACGAAGTTTTTAATGGTTTGGGTCCTGGTTTTGATGAAAAAATTTACGAAGAAGCAATGGTTGTTGTGCTGAAAAAGTATGGGCATACCCCTGAACAACAAAAACGAGTCGATGTGTTTTTTCAAGGAGTGAATGTAGGTTTTCATAAATTAGATCTTGTTGTTAACGAGCGTGTAGTTTTGGAATTAAAGGCTGTCTCTGATATTGCGTCCATACATAAACAACAAGCACTTGCATATCTAAAGGCAACCAATTTAGAACTTGCATTGGTGATTAACTTTGGCGCAGGACGCCTTCAAGTCTCTCGTGTTGTAAATACCAGAAAAAGAAAGATATCTTCTCACCAAACAAGTTTCTAGGATTCTTATTTTAAACTTTAGCGTTATTTCGTTTCTTTCGCGCTTTTAGCGTTAAAAAAATCTTTATAATTATGCTGTTTCTGTAAAGTTTATAGGTGCAAAAATGCTTGTGCAAATCCCTATACCTGATCTAAAAAAGCCACCCGCACTTAAGTTTCCAGAGCGATGTGCAAATTGCGGGAAGCCGAGCGATGAGATTCTTGGGCTTTCGTTGAATATGGGTGAACAAAATCGCGGCAAGCCTGTTGTGTTGCAAATGAAAGTGCCCATGTGTAAAGCCTGTGCGGACAAAGAACGTGGAATAGCAAAAGTTACGTACATCCCGTTTCTGGTAGTGGGTTTTATTTTTGGAGCGATTACTTTTGTGCCTGCCATGTTAGTTGCCCCTCAAGGAGTAGATGCACAAGCGGTTGGTTTTCCGCTTGTGGTTGGCGGGTTTGCCGGATTGATCGTTGGCAGCATCACCGGAACAATTGCAGAAATCATCGTAAAATCATTATCAATTCCGGTATATGGAAAATTAGTGACCCGCCGCCCGTTGACGGTTTTTGCTTTATTCAGCGATACCGATGAATTACTTGGTGTTTCTGCCAGGCTTCTGCGCGAGAAAAAGCTTGTGCAATTGGAATTTGAGAATGAAACTATTGCACGTGAATTTTTACAACTCAATCAATTGGAGAACCAATGAAATCAGACCTTGATACCATTATGCAATCCCGCAACCTGGATGCATTCGTCGTGTTCGGTAATGCCGAGAACAACCCGCCCATGTATTACCTGACCGGCGGCGGACATGTAAGCCATGCCACCGTCATCAAAAAACGCGGGGAGGAAGCGGTTTATTTCTACAATGATATGGAACGCGACGAAGCCGCCAAAAGCGGATTGAAGTTAACTCCCTACAGCAAATACGAGTACAACGAGTTCTTGAAGAATGCGAATGGTGACCTGCTATTGGCAAGCGCTTTGCGCTATCAACAGATGTTGGAAGAGGTTGGGCTTACGAAGGGTCGCGTCGGTGTGTACGGTCATTACGATGTCAGCACTGTATTTGGAACCTTGAACCACCTTCAGAAGTTGATGCCTGGCATTGAATTTGTTGGTGAAGCGCGCGATGACTCTATCTTCTTGCGTGCCATGGAAACAAAAGATGAGAACGAAGTGGAACGCATCCGCAAGATGGGCAAGGTGACCACGGCAGTTGTGGAGAAGGTGAAGGAATATCTCACGTCTTGCGATGTGCGCGATGATGAGGTGCTGCTCAAAGAAGACGGGACTGTGCTTACCGTGGGCGACGTCCACTCGAAGATTCGGCTCTGGGTTTCTGAGCATGGCGCGGAATTGCCTTCCGGCTTTATCTTTGCTATTGGTCGCGATGCTGGTGTGCCGCACTCTGCGGGTACTCCCAGTGACCTGATGCGACTTGGGCAGACCATCGTCTTTGATATTTATCCTGCCGAGGCGGGCGGCGGGTATTATTACGATTTCACCCGCACATGGAGCCTTGGTTACACCACACCCGAAGCGCAGGCTCTGTTCGATCAGGTCAAAGAGATCTACGATACCTTGAACGATAATTTCGATCTGAATGTGGCATTCAAAGATTATCAACGCATGACCTGCGAATTCTTTGAAGGCAAAGGGCATCAAACTCCGCTCAACACTAAAGCGCCGATCGAAGGCTATGTTCACAGCCTTGGGCATGGAGTCGGACTGAACATCCACGAACGCCCATTCAGCGGACTCACTGCAGGAGACGATCAACGTCTTAAACCCGGCGTGATCATCACCTCTGAACCGGGCTTGTACTACCCCGAAAAAGGGATGGGCTTCCGCATTGAAGATACGCTTTGGGTGCGCCCTGATGGTGTGATGGAAAAGTTGGCAGATTACCCATATGATTTTGTCCTGCCGATGAAGAAGTGGAAAAAGAAATAACGACGACAGACGATGGACTTTCTTTCATGGTCCATCGTCCATCGTTTATGGTCTATCGTCCATCATGCACCTCCAATCTGTTACGCCTCGTCCTTTTCTAGACAGTGAACTGAATGAATTTCCTTTCACGGTTCCGGTGATTCGCTCTCTTTCAGAGATCAAGTTCACTTCGCCAGTGACCTTTTTTGTGGGGGAGAATGGTTCTGGAAAATCAACCGTGATGGAGGCATTGGCATGTGCGGTCGAGTCGATCACGGTGGGAACGGAAAGTGTAAAGACGGATAAAACCCTTGCGCCCATTCGTAAACTCGCAAAATATTTCAAACTCACATGGACAAAACGCACGCGCAAAGGTTTTTTCATGCGCGCTGAAGATTTCTTCGGATATGCCCGCTCCATGCGTGAGACACGCGAAGAACTGGAAGAAGAATTTAACAATGTAGAGCACGATTACAAAGGACGTTCCAAATATGCGGCAGACCTGGCGCGTTCGGCGTATGCCGGTCAACTTGCGGCGATGAAGAATCGCTACGGCAAAGACTTGGATAACTTCTCGCACGGCGAAGCCTTCCTTACTTTGTTTCAGGCGCGTTTTGTCCCCGGCGGTTTATATCTGTTGGATGAACCCGAGGCGGCGCTTTCGCCATCCCGACAACTCAGCTTCCTTTCGGCGCTCAAGCAAATGGTCGATGAAGAGGCGCAGTTCATTATCGCCTCACACTCGCCGATCATTCTTGCTTATCCTGAAGCGCAGATATTTAGTTTTGAGAATGGCACGATAAAGCAAGTAAAATACGAAGATCTTGAACACGTCCGATTGACGCGGGATTTTTTAGATAATCCACAAACTTATTTGAGACATTTGTTATAGAAAGTTGCACCATATGTTGAGATCACGAAGATTTCTTTATTTGCTTATTGGGGTTTCTCTTCTGGTTGCCGCTGGATTTGGCGGATTCTATCTTTATGATCGTTTCCGAACGCGGACGATCGTGATCGCAACCAATGAAGAGGGCAACCAGAGCTATATCATGATGGAAGCGCTGGCAAATGCGGTGCAGCAGAGGGATCCGCGGGTAAAAGTTGAGATCGTTCAAACGGGTGGGTCGATCGAGATCATGGAACTGCTCAAGACACATCAGGCGGATTTTGGAACGGCTCAATTGGATGCGGGGTTGAACGACCAGGTTCGGACAGTGGCGCTTTTATACCCGCAGGCATTTCACATGATCGTAAAAGCGGATTCGGACATTCGAACCCCGGCGGACCTGAAAGGGAAAAAGATCGCTACTTCTTCTCGCAGCGGCGGCGGATACAAGTCTGTTTTTGAATTACTAGCATATTATGGTGTGAGCGCTGAAGACGTGGAAGTCATTCCATTTGAAGATGGTGATCTGCGCGATGCCGCATTCATCGATGGCGAAGTGGATGCAATGTTCCGGGCAAACACGATTGGCAGCAGCAGTCTGCGTGAGCTTGCACAAACAACCGATGTCCGTTTTTTGCAGCTAGAACAATTTGATGCCATGCGCATTCAATATCCTTATCTATTTCAGTATGTGATCCCCAAAGGTACATATCGAGCAGCAGAACCTATCACTCCCAACCAGGATACAAAAGTTGTGGGTGTGCCAACCCTCCTCTTTGCAAGCGCGGAAGTTGAAGATGAGATCGTCAATTTATTCACAGAAGTGTTGTTCGATAACCAGAATGATATTGTGCAAAAGACGACCCAGGGGATCTGGATCGAATCTCCCATGGAATTCCAAACGCTGGTTCCCGCCGTTCATGAAGGGGCGCTCTCCTACTACAATAGTGACACCCCCGGCTTTTTTTCACGTTACTATAATGAACTCAGCCTTCTGTTCACATTTGGTCCCGTTTTAGTTTCGATATACTTTGCACTGCTTGCCCAGTTGCAAGTAAAACAGAAATCGACGTCATCGGCATATAACCTTGAGCTTGCCAAGTTACTGGCAGAGGTCATGTACACAAAACGATTGCGAACTGTTCAGTATGTAGAACGCAGTCTGTTCGAGTCGCTAAATGAAGTTGTAGAAGCCATGGAAGAAGGAAATATCTCGGCGGAAGATTTGCAGGTCTATTCATTGGTATGGGAAAAAGCCATGGATGCGGTGCGAAGACGCTACGATATTTTGAAGAAGCCTGTAAAAAGGAAGAAAAAGATAATTAAATGAGTGAATTGAAGTCAGCTCGGATCCTTGCCATAGAAACTTCTTGTGATGAAACCGCCTGCGCCGTTCTCGAAAACGGACGCGCCTTGCTTTCTTCTGTTGTAGCCTCTCAAATGGAGATCCATGCACGCTATGGCGGAGTCTTTCCCGAGGTGGCATCGCGCCAACATGTGTTGAGCATTATCCCTGTCGTTCAGCAGACCTTGGCACAGGCGCATCTCACCTTAAACGATATTGATGCCATTGCTGTCACTCAGGGTCCCGGTTTGGCTGGGTCATTGATCGTAGGCATGAACATGGCGAAGGGCATTGCGCTCGCTCTCGATAAACCGCTTATCGGGGTGAACCACCTTGAAGGGCATATTTACTCCTCGTGGGTGTATGAGGCTGGTGACAAGGCTCCGCCTGCACCGCAGTTCCCGCTGATGGCACTTTTGGTTTCAGGCGGACACACCGAGTTGAACCTCATGACCGATCACCTGACCTATCAACGCCTCGGCGCGACTCTTGACGACGCAGCAGGGGAGGCGTTCGATAAAGTAGCGCGCTTGTTGGATCTACCTTACCCGGGTGGACCATCCATTCAACGCGAAGCAGAGGAAGGGGACCCGAACCGCTTCAACTTCCCCCGCGCCTGGCTCGACGGAACCTGGAACTTTTCCTTCAGTGGGGTGAAGACTTCGGTTTTGTATGAATTAAATAACTTAAAGACGCGCAGTACCCGCCTCCCCGTCCATGATCTGGCGGCTACCTTCCAAAAGGCGGTAGTTGATGTCCTGTTCAAAAAGACGATGGATGCAGCGCGTGAATTTGGCGCAAAAGAAATTCTGATAGCCGGTGGTGTCTCTGCCAATCGCGCGTTACGCCAAGCCTTCAAAGCGCAAACCGAATTTCCAGTGCAAATCCCTCCGCTTTTACTTTGTACGGACAATGCCGCCATGATCGGTGCGGCGGGGTATTTCCGCTATGCGTTGGGACACGTTTCTGAAATGGATGTGGACGTTCTGCCTGCCTGGCCATTGTCCTAGGGGACAAAATACCTGTCACTTAAAAGACCAAACCCCCAGCCGCTTGCCCGAGCGATTGGGGGTTTGTCATCAGGAGAATGCAACCTTTATTATATTTGGGCAGTTTAATGGTTCCTGAACATTGATTAAGGATTGGATTAGAGCTTTTTCTTGAAGAAGATTAAATTTTCCATAACTATTAACTTCCCTTAGCCTCAATTTCTTTCAAAAATACTTCCAGCACAGCCGGGTCGAAATGTGTTCCAGCTTGTGACTTGATAAATTCCAGTGCATCTTTTTCAGACATCTTTTGGCGGTATGGGCGGTCATGTGTGAGCGCATCATAAACATCGATGATGGCATATATCCGGGCTTCAAGCGGGATGGTTTCACCGACCAGACCGTGCGGGTACCCGGTACCATCCCATTTTTCATGATGGTAGCGCGGAATATTCAATGCAGGCTTGAGGTAGTCGATGGGGGAGATCAGGTCAACTGCGATCTGTGGATGAAGACGCATAATGTTCATTTCATGTTCATCCAGCGGACCTGGCTTATTTAGAATATCGTCTGGGATGCCGAGTTTCCCAATATCATGCAGCAACGCCCCACGATAAATGTGAACAAGTTCTTCTTCTGAAAAACCCATTCGGCGTGCCATGCGAATGGTCAACTCCGTGACTCTTTTAGAATGACCCTGGGTTTCCCGATCTCGGATCTCCATGGCATGCGACCAACCTTCAAGTGTGGTCGCGTAAGCGTCTTTGATTTCTTGATACGCTTTCTGAACATCCGTGACCAGTTTGTCGTTCTTCTCAAGGGCAGATTCAAGTTGAAGTGAGATCACCCAAGTCAGAAAAGCTAAACTAAAGAGCGCCAGAATTGCAGTGAGGTTGTACTCCCAGGTATATCCGGTAACGATGGTGAGAATGCCATAAGCGGCAGCGGTCAGGGATGCAAAAAGGATGGAGATGTAAGGGCGGATGATGAAACTTGATATTCCGACGGGAATGGCAAAGATGACCATCGAATATTCGAGATATCTGGCGTCACTTACGAATACGGCTAATAGGATCGTTATGGCAATCGAGCTCAAACCGACTGGAAGCACATACCCTTTCTTGTTCAGCCCCCAGAAAACCATGAACAAGGCAGCGATCAATATCTCTTGAAAAAGATAAACGACATATTCCATGATGGGATGGAATATCAAGTAAACAATGTTGTTGATGATGGTGTAAAGAAGGAGGACCAGAATTAAAGCAATGTAAAGTGATAATAACTCCCCTTTTCTTTTTAACGACGGTTCAGTCGTATTTACTTGTCCAAAACGAATAAGGATGGACAAAAGATGGTCGCCAGGTTCCTTCTTCTTTCTGCTCATAATAAATTACCTCTAAATAAATTTACACCAATAATTGAATTTCAAGCAGGCGGTCATGCCCAGCCATATCTTGATGCAAGGTTATCGACGCCTCTGAAAAAAGATCATATGCCAGACTGAGAGCTTTCAACCCTTGGGTGGCTTCGATCTCCAGCAAGATCTTTCCATAAGGAGCCAGCCAATCTGGGGCGATATCGAGCAGGCGGCGATAAAGATCAAGCCCATCTTTACCGCCATCCAATGCAAGGGTAGGTTCACGTCCATAAATGGGAAGTGCGCGCATGGTTTCGGTGGGAATGTATGGCAGGTTTGCACAGATCATGTCGAAATGGCGGTCTGTGGGCAATGGTTCAACATGCTGAGGCAGCAAGTCACATTCCAGAAAATCAATGCGATGATGAACGTGGAATTTTTCGGCGTTGTGTTTGGCAACTTTAAGCGCTGCGCGTGAAATATCCGTTGCGAGGATGCGTGTGCTTGGGATATGCATGGCAATGGATGTGGCAATTATGCCGGATCCCGTCCCAATATCGGCGACGGTTCTTCTCTCGCCCGAAGCGGATAGCCATTTAATGGCTTGTTCCACCATCATTTCTGTTTCTGGTCTCGGAATGAGCACATCGGGGGTGATGTCGAAATCGAGTCCGTAGAACTCCCAGTGACCAAGAATATAGGGCAGCGGTTCACCTGCTTCCAGCCGGGCGAAGGCTTGGTTCGCTGAATCAAGCATCGGCGCGGAAAGAGGCGCATCGAGATGAGCAAGCAGCCATGTGCGCGGATGTCCGATCACATGTGCGAGCAGGAGCTGCGCGTCGTGTTGGGTCAGGTCATCTGGGAGTTTGGGTATTTTATAAATGAGGTAATCGCCCAGTGTTTGGGTCATGAGGTTTCCTGAAAGAGCAGTCGTTCCATGAGGGTTTCCTGGAAGAGGATGAAGATAACCATGACCGGAATGGACATGATGATGGCGAGCGAACCGAGATAGCTCCAGGATTGAGCGCCGGAGAATTGTCCAGCGACTAGGGCATAGGTTGCCATGGAGAGTGTGACGTTATCGGCTTTATCCACGAAGAGCCAGCCGATGGCAAATTCGGTGTAGCCCATCAGGAATGCGATCATGGCTGTAACTGAAATGGACGGTAGTGAAATGGGCAGGCTGATGTTAAGAAAGGTTTGGAAGTGACTTGCGCCGTCGAGATAGGCGGCTTCTTCCACTTCTTTGGGAATGGCTTGAAAAGCCGCGCGCATATTCCAAACGGCGAAGGGCATGGCAAATGCAGCATAGACAATAACCAAGCCAAGCAAAGTCGTGCGAAGTTTGAGCAGACTCAAAATGATATAAAGCGGAGTTGCGAAAGC